>NZ_JBTBFV010000005.1:0-175746 GCF_054786995.1 Mycobacterium sp. ZZG | reverse complement strand
TCTTCACCTGCGAGGTGCCTTCCCGCTGGAACGATTGAACCCTAGAGAAGTCCAATTATTCCTTGCAGGACAGGCACTTTCGCGTATCTACACCCCATCGAACGCAAACTTCCGCGAAAAATCCGGGTTAGCGACCCCGGCCTGCGAGCAGGTGGTCCCCGAGGGGCTCGCCAACACGATGGCCAACGCGCTCGGCAAGGACCACACCGGCGGGACCGCCACCGGGGCAGCGAGTTCGGTGGGATGGGATCTACCGATGGCCGGCAAGACCGGCACCACCGAATCGCATCGGTCATCGGCGTTCGTCGGCTTCACCAACCGGTACGCCGCCGCGAACTACATCTTCGACGACTCCCCCTCGCCGTCGGGCCTGTGCTCGTACCCGCTGCGCAAGTGCGGCGACGGCGATCTCTACGGCGGTACGGAACCGGCCCTGACGTGGTACCAGGCGATGGAGCCCATCGCCAACGACTTCGGGCCGGTCGCGCTGCCGCCCACCGATCCCCGCTACGTCGACGGCGGGCCGGGCAGCGAAGTGCCCAGCGTCACCGGGATGAAGCTCGATGCCGCGCGGAAGAAGTTGGAGGAAGCGGGTTTTCAGGTCGCGCCGGATCCGACCGCGGTCAATAGCGACTCCGCGAAGGGCGCGGTGGTGGGGACCTCGCCGCGCGGCAAGACGATCCCCGGCTCGATCGTGACGATCATGGTCAGCAACGGCATCCCGCCGGTGGTCTATCGGCCGCCTCCGCCGCCGAGCGCGCCGCCGCCTCCGGCGCCTGGCGAACTGCTTCCTCCCCCGCCGCCCAACGTGATCCAGATCCCAGGGCTGCCACCGATCATGATGCCCTGGCCGGCGCCCCCGCCACCCGCGCCTCTGCCGCCGCCACCGCCGCCACCACCCCCGGCGTGAGGCCCTCGGGTCTGGTGCCGAGATTGCGCCTGGCGCGGCAAGATTCGAGAAGAGTGCGCGGTAGATGCGATCTCGGCACTAGGTTGAGGGTCACTCCTCTGCTCCGTACTCCAGGGCCGGCTCCGCTGAGTCGACGCTGCCGCCGCTGGAAATCGTCAACCGGTCCGGCTGCACGTCATAGCGCGCCCCGTCCGACCCGGTGACCGTGAACCCGTCACCGGAGCGTTGCGCCCCACGGATTTCGCGGTTCGCGCCGTCGCGCAACCGCTCGCCGCGGTAGTAGAAGTCGCCGTCGCTGGTCTCGCAGATGACCGCCAGCGACAGCGAGGTCCGGATCAGCGCCGCCGGCGTGCTTTCCGAATCGCAGCGCGCCGTATGGCCCACGAAGCCTTGCGAATCCGTGCCAGACACCCCCTCCACGGCGGAGCGCGTCGTCGTGGTGGTGGGGTCCGTCGAGGACGGCGAGGACGGCGGCGCGGCGATCCGCGGCGTCGAGGTCCCCGAGTTGCCGCCGGTGAACACCAGCACCGCAGCCAGCACCAGCGCGGCGGTGAACAACACGATGGTCGCGATCACCAGCGCGATCTGCCCACGGCTGAACCGCTTGCCCGGTGGTGCGGGCGGCGGCAGTGGCGGCGAGGTGGGGTAGGCCGACGAGAACTGCCGCGTCGACGGCGGCGGCGTCGCCCGCACCACCGGGGGTGCACTCGCCGCCCCACTCGGCTCCGCCGACTCCGCACTCGAGGCGCCGTCGGCGGCCGCGACGGCGGCCCGCGCCAACTCGCCGGCGGTCGCGTAGCGGTCGCGCGGCTGCTTGGCCATGCCGCGGGCGATCACGTCGTCGAACGCGCGGCCGACCCCGCGGCGCATGATGCTCGGCCGCGGCGGCGGCGCGAACATGTGCGCGCTCCACACCTGTCGGACGTCGGCGGCCTCGAACGGCGCCCGGCCCGTCAGCGACTCGTACAGCAAGCACGCCAGCGAGTACACATCCGACGCCGGACCGCCGCGCTCCCCGCTGAACCGCTCCGGCGCCATGTACGCGCTCGACCCGACCACCAGGCCCGTCGACGTCACCGACGCCTCCCCGCCGCCGTGGGCGATGCCGAAGTCGACCAGATAGGCGAAGTCGTCCGGGGTCAGCAACACGTTCTCCGGCTTGATGTCGCGGTGGATCAGCCCGTCGGCGTGCGCGGCGTCCAGCGCCGCGGCGACCTGGCGCAGGATCGCCACCGCCCGCGCCGGCGGCAGCGCCCCCTCGGCGCGCAGCACCTCTTTGAGGCTGGCGCCCTCGACCAGGCGCATGTCGATGTAGAGGACGCCGTCGATCTCTCCGAAGTCGTGCACCGGGATGACGTGCGGTTCCTGCAGCCGGGCCGCGACGCGGGACTCCCGGCGGAAGCGTTCCTGGAAGCTGCGGTCGGCCGCCATCTCCGGGCGCAGCAGCTTGATCGCCACCATGCGCTCACGCGCGGTGTCGTAGGCGCGGTACACCTCGCCCATTCCCCCGACCCCGATGATCGACTGCAGCTCGTAGGGCCCGAACCGGGTCCCCAGCCGAGAGCCTCCTTTCGGGGTGCTCACATGCAATCCTTCCGTCATCGACCGACAGCGCCGAATAGGCTTCCCCATCGCGGCGCCGCCTAATCGGGCGGGGGGGTCAACAGCAGCTGAGCAGCTCCTTCAGCTCGGCGTCGAACCGGTCGGCGAGGTCCCACAGGTCGTCGACCAGTTTCGGGCACGAGATGATGCCGACGTCGAGCTTGTCGGCCAGCGACATCACCGTGATGTTGAGCCCGGACCCGTGAAAGATCGGGCCGAGCGGATACAGCGCGGTGACGCGCGCACCGCAGCTGTACAGGGTGTCCGGCGGTCCGGCGACGTTGGAGATCACGGCGTTGTGGATCGCGGTCTTGGTCAACGGGGTGCGCGACAGCAGCCCCAGCAGCCACGCGTAGCCGGCGCGGGAGATGCTCTGCGCCAGGTCGACCAACAGGGTGGGGCCCAGCGAGCCGCTGTGCTCCTTGGCCTTCAGGTTCGATTCGGCGATCGCCTGCACGCGGTCGACCGGGTCGTCGATGTCGGTGTGCAGGTTGCAGAACATGCCCGAGAGCTGGTTGCGGCCCGGCCGGTCGGACTGGTCGTGCACCGATGCCGGGACGACGGCGATCAGCGGTTTGGCGGGGAGTTCGCCGCGGTCGGCCAGGAAGCCGCGCAACGCGCCGGCACACAGCGCCATCACGACGTCGTTGACCTTGATGCCGAAGTGGTTCTTCACCTTCTTGACGTCGTTGAGGTCGAGCTGGACGAGCGCGATGGTGCGCTCGGAGGTGATCCGGTCGTTGAACCGCGTGGTCGGCGCGGTGAACGGCGCGGCCATCGCATTGCCGGTGACCGCACGGTTGACGGTCTTGGCGAGCATCGCGGCGGTTTCCGGGAGCGCCCGGGCGAACTGCAGCGGACGGGTGACGAAGCGCACCAGCCCGTCGACGGTGATCGCCAGCGGCGAGGGGTTCCCGGGCCCGTCGACCGGGTCGGGCGGCGGCGCATCGGGCTCGACGTCGAGCAGCTGGTTGAGCAGGTTGGCCGCCGACACGCCGTCGACCGCGGCGTGATGCACCTTGATCATCAGCGCCAGGGTGTCGGGCTGGGCACCGCCCTCGATGACCCACATCTCCCACAGCGGTTTGCTGCGATCCAGCTGAACCGACGCGATGTGGCCGCAGACCTCGGCGAGCTCCTCCCGCCCTCCAGGCGAGGGCAACGCGATGCGGCTCAGGTGGCGGGACAGGTCAAAGTCCTTGTCCTCCACCCACACCGGATGGTCGAGGTTCAGGTCGCTGTCGGCGAGCTTGGCCCGGAACTCCGGAAGGGCGGGGATGCGCTTGGCCAGCTCGTCGCGAAAACGCGCGAAGCTGTAGCCGCCCGGCACCGTCGAGGTGTCCAATTCGACCACCGCGCACACGTGCAGCGGCACGGTGGCTGATTCGCTGTACAGAAGACCCGCATCAAGGCCACTCAGCCGTTCCATTCCCGTCACGTACCCAGACTGTGATCTGGATCAAACCGGACGCCCTCTCCTCCTTTGCCGAAATTGCATGTAGCGCGGAAAATCGCGTGAGAACACCACAGCGGACGCGATCTCGGCGACCGGGTGGCCCAGATTCGCAATGGCCGGCCTCGTCGCGCTCGGTATGGTGCAGTCGTACGGTGATGGATCTCGCCGGAGCGAACGACGCTCGAACCGCCCGCGGGCTGATAGTTCCTACCAATCGATTTGATCGTTGGGAGCTGCCCGTGTCCGTCGTTCCGCCATCCATCCGCTCGGCTACCGCCGCCGACATTCCTCAGCAGCGTCACGCCGTGGGAACGCGTTGATGAACCCGCCGCCGGCCGGTCCCGAGAATCGGCGACCGGATTCGCACGCGGAACTGCCGACCGACCCTGATGCCGCACCCGATACCGATGGTGCCGCGCCGCCCACGGCGGATGCGCCCACACGCAGGCCGTTGCATCTGCAACCGATTGCTCTGCTGTGGGTGTTCGGCGGCGGGATCATCGGCACCGGCCTCCGGTACTGGGTGGAGAAGTTGTTGCCTCACGACCCGGCGCACTGGCCGTGGGGAACGTTCCTGGTCAATCTCGTCGGCGCGTTCCTGTTGGGCGCCCTGCTGGAGGGTCTGGCCCGCGCCGGCGAGGACGCCGGCTGGCGCCGCCGCGCCCGACTGTTCGCCGGCACGGGCGGGTGCGGGGCCTTCACCACATACAGCACGTTGTCGTTGGAGGTATCGATGTCGGCAACGCACCATCAACTCGTCACGGCGGTCTCCTACGGGGTGGCCAGCGTCATCATCGGAACCCTGATGGCCTGGCTCGGCATCGTGACAGCCGCGGAGGTCCATCGACGTAGGGCAGCGGCATGATTGCGGCGCTCACCCTGCTCTTCGGTGCGCTCGGCGCGGTGACCCGGTTCGTCCTCGATGCCGCCGTCAAACGCCGGTGGCCCACCCCGTTCCCGTGGGCCACCTTCGGGATCAACGTCTCGGGGTCGTTTCTGCTCGGCGTGCTGGCCGCGGCCGTGCTGTTCCACGGGCAGCCCGCGGCGTGGCAGACCGTGATCGGCACCGGCTTCTGCGGGGGCTACACGACGTTCAGCACAGCGAGCTTCGAGACGGTTCGACTGGTCCAGCAGCAGGCGCGCTTGCGCGCCCTGATGAACGCATTCGGCTCGCTGCTCGCCTCGGTGCTGGCGTGCCTGGCCGGCCTGGGCCTGGTGTGGGCACTATGACCGATGAAGGAGGCGGAGTGACCGGCGACGTCACCTCCGGGCAGCGCCCGACGAACTCGCCGCAGCTGGTGCTGGGTTGGGACCTGCAGCCGACGAGTTCCTCGGCGTTGCGGTGCGCGGTCGACCTTGCGACCCGCCTTGGTGCCCATCTGCACGTGGTGCATGTGGCCGACGCCGAAGATCTCCCCGTCGATCCGGACGCCTGCGATTGGGAGGAGCAGCTCGATCAGCGGCTCGCCGATGTCGAGACCACCGCTCGCAGCCTGCTCGACGGGATGGATACGACGTGGACGTACCACGACACCCGGGGACGGCCCAGCGATGCCCTCGCCGAGCTTGCCGAATCCACCGACGCGCTGATGATCGTCGTCGGCGCACAGCGCGGCGGCATGCACTCCTTCCTCGAATCTCTCGCCGGGGAATCGGTGTCTCGCCAGCTGACCCACCGCCACGGCCGGCCGGTGCTCGTCGTACCCGAACCGCGGGGCACCCGCCAGGCATAACCACCCCCCTCATTGAGATCGCGGTGAGGGTCGCGGTTGGTGGTAAACCTCCGCCGCCAAGGCGATCTCGGCGATCAGGCGGACAGGTCGAACCTGCCCTCGGCCAACCGTTTCGGAGCGCGACCGTCGACCAACTCACTGCGGTCCTCGGGATGTTTCCAGTAATGGCGCACCAGCCAATACAGTCCGGCACCGCCGGGCACGTAGAGGTCAGCCATGCCAATGATCTCTTCGCCGCCGTCGCGTAATCGAAGTACGACCGCACGAGGTGCTCGCCGCGACTCCGCGTGAGCGGTAACGTCAACGACGTTGTCCCATTCGAAGATTCGCACTGAACGGATGTCGGAGTTCTCGATCACTGCCGGAGTCAACGTGAGATGGCCGAATCCGCGTCGACGCCAAGCTGTGATCAATCCCCAGACCATCGTGCACAACACCGCCGCTGCGGCCCCCACCCACACCGTGCGCAAAGCTCGTGTTTCCGCGAACTCGATTGCACCCACCGGCGCAGCCACCACGAAGATCAGCAGACTTGGTACGGCCGCCACTACACCAGTGACTATCAGATTGCTGGTACGTCGGTCCAGCAATACGGTGAATCCTGTTGCCTTACTGGCTGTACGCAGTGTAGTTCGTCGCAAAATCACCAGCAGGATCGCGGAAGCGAACAGGATCAGAAAGGCGAAGAAACCTAGTGTGACCGCCAACGTGAGATAGCTACCTCGTGTTGAAGCTGTCACTCCGAGACCAAGGTAAGCAAAAGCGAAGCCGACGCACGCCGAGATCGCGACGACGGCAAACCTGCTGCCACGCCGCCATTCCACGGGCTCCGGCAGTTCTAGTACGGACATACGACCTCACCGATGAACTTGCCCATTTCCATGCCTCCGGCGGCACCGAAGCCACCGAGCACGACTGCCCCGAGCGGGACGGTCAACGGCGCGAGGGGACCGCCGAGCACGCCGATAGCAGCCCCGGCTTCGGCCATAGCCCAGCCCCCGCTTCCGCCGGCGACACCGGCGACAAGCGCGATGCAGCGGTCTTTCCCCGACTCCGCCATCACCATGTCGAACACGGTGGTCGCCGCGCTCAGCGCCGGCCCGCCGAACTTCATCGCCTTGCCGATGTTGTCGACCGACTCGGCGGTGAGCATCGGCAGCGAACCGCCGCGGGCGATGTGCTTCTTCAGGCCGCCCATGCCTGTTGTGGTCGCGATGGAAAGGTTGTCGATCAGCTCGACCGGCACGGCGCTGTGCCGTCCGTCCGGCGTCGTGAAACCGGCCGTCCGGTAGCCCGTCGGATCCATCGACATCGTCAGATGCGAACCGTCCGCGTAGGCGATGGTGGTGTAGTCGCAGTCGTTGCCCAGGTCGTGCCAGGAACTCGTCCTGGCGATGAAGTCACCGTTCTTGTCGAACTCCTCCATCTGGAAGAAGTTCTGTTTACTCGGCCACTCGAACGGATCCATCCGCGTGGTGATCGCCTTGCTTCCGTCCTGTTTGATCACCGTCGTCACCTCCTCGCCGTACCGGTTCGTCGAGTAAACGACCTCGCGGATGTGCTGCTGCTGATCGGCCGCGCGGATCGCCTCCTGACCTGCCAATCCGAGGGGATTGCGCGGATCGGGCACCTGGTCGGGCGGGCGCTGCGCTGTCGGCAGCAGCAGGCCCCCGAGATCGGCCGGCGGACCGGGCTCCACGAAACCGGCCTCCTTGCCCGCCGCGATGATCGCGTCGGCGGTCGCGTTGTCGGCGTCTCCCACCGCGCCGAGCATCGTGTTGATCTCTCCTTGTTGCTGCATCGCCAGGGCCTGCAGTTTCGCCATCTCCTCTTCCGACGTCATCATCGGGTCGATGAGCACGACCCACTGGTCGGTGACGTTGAGCGGGCCGGCATCTACCTGGTCAGCCTTGGCCAGCAGCGCCGCCCGGGCACCGCCGATCGTGTTGGCGCCGTTTTTCAGTGCTGCCGCCACTGCTTTCGCGTAGTCGGTGAATTGCTGTGCCTTGATGTCGGCGCGGCCGAACATCCCGGTCGCCGCGTCATGTGCATCTCCCGACCATCCTTTGACCTCGGGAAGCCGATTGACCGCGTCGTCGATGCCGGATACCGCCGCGCCAACCGATGTGCCGCTGGAATCGACCGCGCCCCCGCTCGCGCTCAACGCGTCCGGGTCCCAGCTTTGCAGCGTTGAGCGGGAAGGCAGCACAAGGGTTGATTCTCCCTCAGCTTCGGAGGGGTTCGGCGCAACATTTGGCGCGGGGGTCTTTGTTTCCCAGATACCGCCATACCGGTTGCCGGACCAGCACGGGCGCACCGAGGGCCCGGCGACTACGGCTCCACCACAGCAGTGGGCGGCCAGCGGTTCATCGCGGCCTCCAACTCGGCCTGAGTCAAAGCGCCGACCGGCAACCGGTCCTGCCCCGTGTGACATCGCAAGCCCTGCAACAGGATCGCGACGTAACGTCGCCACAGGTCGGCCGACACCTCGGCCGAATACTCGCTCACTGCGCCTGCCATCAAGCCCAGCAGCGGCATATCCGTCGCCGACACCTCGGGACGCAGATATCCGTCCCGTTCGGCCCGCTCGACGAGTTTCGAAATCCGCGGGTGCAGCCGGGTTCGGCCGGCGTCCACCCGCCCCCCGCAGGACGCCCGACTGAACGCGATCTCGCGCAGGCCGCGGTCGGTCGCGGTCATCTCGCTCAGCTGCCAGACGAAGCTGGACAACCCCTCCCACGAGTCCTCGGCCTCCAGCGCGGACTCGGCCAGCACCACGAGTTGGTCGATCCCGTCCTCGAAGATGGCCTCGAACAACGCCTCCTTGGTGGGGAAGCGCCGGTACACCGTGCCGACACCGAGACCGGCGTGGTGGGCAACCTCGTTGAGCGTGGCCTCCAGCCCGCGCGTGGCACACAGCTCGCGGGCTGCTTCGATGATCCGTCGCCGGTTGCGCTCGGCATCCTTGCGCAGGCCCGACGCCTGCGGATCCCCAGCACTCATGACGGCGAGTCTACGGACCGCAGCCGCCGGCCTTCGGCACCCTTGCCCACGCCCCAGCAGCAATTGTCAAATCACCGGCCCAATTTAGTGATGTGCCTTACCAAAACACAATAAACGGATTGACTCTATCCACTTGCAGGCTTAGATTCCCTAACGATCGCATGCCGTCTGATGTCCCGCGGCGCCCCTCATCGAAAGGCACGACCTTGCCTGCCGCTTCCGCGTGCGCAGAAACTTCCCGGAAGTCGCTGCACGGCAACCTCACTCAGTTCCGGAGCGAACAGTGATCACCGTCGTCAAACGGGTGTGGCTGCCCCTGCTGGTGGTGGCCGCGGTGGCGGTCGGCGTGCTGAGCGTGTCGCAACTGCGCTCCGTATTCGGATCTGACGGCGCGATCGTGACCCCGGTGGACGCCGACACCGCAGAGTCGTTCAACCCCAAGGTCGTCACGTACGAGGTCTTCGGGTCCGGCTCGTCGGCGACCATCAACTACGTCGACCTCGACGGCAAGCCGCAGCGCACCGGCGAGGTGCCCCTGCCCTGGTCGCTGACGCTGGAGACCACGCTGCCGTCCGTGATGCCGAACATCATGGCCCAGGGCGACGGCCACACCATCGGCTGCCGGGTCATCGTCGATGACGAGGTCAAAGACGAAAGGACGGCCGACGGGTTGAACGCCGCGACGTACTGCCTGGTGAAAGCAGCATGACTCTCCTGAGCAGGCGGACCGGCGACAGCCCGGACGACGCGCCCACCGACTCGATCCCGGCGGCGCGGCATGCGGCGGCCTCGCGGCCCCGGCTGCCGCGATTCATCCGCACCTTCGCCATCCCGATCGTCCTGGCCTGGATCGGTATCGTCGCGTTCCTCAACACGGCCGTGCCGCAGCTCGAAGACGTCGGCAAGCTGCGCGCGGTGTCGATGAGCCCCAACGACGCGCCGGCGCTGATCGCGACCAAGCACGTCGGCGAGAAGTTCCAGGAGTACAACACCTCCAGTTCGGTGATGATCGTGGTGGAGGGCGAAGAGCCTCTCGGGCCGGACGCGCATGCGTTCTACGACGAGGTGGTCCGCGAACTCGACGCCGACACCACCCACGTCCAGCACATCCAGGATTTCTGGGGTGACACGCTCACCGCCGCCGGCGCGCAGAGCATCGACGGCAAGGCCGCTTACGTCCAGGTGTACATCGCCGGCGACCAAGGCGAGGCGCTGGCCAACGAATCGGTTCGGGCGGTGCGTGACATCGTCGAATCGAACCAGGCTCCAGACGGGGTCAAGGCCTACGTCACGGGTCCCGCGGCGCTCACCACCGATCAGAACATCGTCGGTGACGCCAGCATGAAAACCATTGAGGGCGTGACGATCGCGATCATCATCGTGATGCTGCTGATCATCTACCGGTCGGTCGTCACGATGCTCGTCACCATGACGATGGTCTTCGTCGGATTGTTCTCGGCCCGCGGCATCGTCTCCTTCCTCGGCTACCACGAGGCGTTCGGACTCACCACGTTCGCCACCAGCATGGTGGTGACGCTGGCGATCGCCGCGGCCACCGACTACGCGATCTTCCTGATCGGGCGCTATCAGGAAGCCCGGCGGTCGGGCATGGACCGGGAATCGGCGTACTACGACATGTTCCACGGCACCGCCCACGTGGTGCTCGCCTCGGGCATGACGATCGCCGGGGCCACGGCGTGCCTGCACTTCACCCGGCTCCCGTACTTCCAGAGCATGGGTTTCCCGCTCGCGATCGGCATGACGATCGTGGTGGCCGCCGCGCTCACGCTGGGGCCGGCGCTCATCTCGATTGTCACCCGCTTCGGAAAAGTGTTGGAGCCCAAGGGCAACGGCCGTGCCCGAGGCTGGCGGCGACTCGGCGCGGCCACAGTGCGCTGGCCCGGAGCGATCCTCGTGATGGGAATGGTGCTGTGCCTGGTGGGGCTGCTCGCACTGCCCGGCTACCACACCACCTACAACGACCGCATCTATCTCCCTGATGACGTGCCCGCCAATGTCGGCTACGCCGCGGCTGACCGGCACTTCTCCGATGCCAAGATGAACCCCGACCTGGTGATGGTCGAATCCGATCACGACATGCGCAACCCCGCCGACTTCCTGGTGATCGACAAGATCGCCAAGGCGCTGGTCCGCGTGCACGGAATCGCCTCGGTCACCACGATCACCCGCCCGGACGGCAAACCCATCAAGCATGCGTCGCTGGCGTACACGCTGGGTCAGAGCGGCACCGGCCAGTTGCTGAACAACGACTTTCAGCAGACCGTGCTGGACAACACGCTCCAGCAGGCCAACGAGATGCAGGTGACCATCGACTCGATGGAACAGATGCAACGCATCACCCTGGAACTCGCCGATGTCAGCCGCCGAATGGCCGACAAGATGAGAGACACGTCGGCGAACCTGACCGAAGTTCGTGACCACCTGGCAGATTTCGACGACCAGTTCCGTCCGCTCCGCAACTACTTCTATTGGGAGCCGCACTGTTTCGACATCCCGATGTGCTGGGCGCTGCGCTCGATCTTCGACAGCCTCGACGGCATCGGCACGATGTCTGACGATTTCACCGAACTGGTCCCCGACATCGAGCGGATGGCGCAGTTGACGCCACAGATGGCGGCGCTGATGCCGGCGATGATCCAGACGATGAAGAATCAGAAGCAGATCATGCTGAACCAGTACCAGGCGCAGAAGATGCAGCAGGATCAGAACATCGCCATGCAGGAGGACAGCACGGCGATGGGCGAGGCGTTCGACACGGCGCGCAACGACGACACCTTCTATCTGCCGCCGGAGGCGTTTGAGACCGCGGACTTCCAGCGGGGGATCAAGCTGTTCATGTCGCCGGACGGTAAGGCGGTGCGCTTCACCGTGTTCCATCAGGGTGAGCCGCTGAGCGAGGACGGC
Organism: Mycobacterium sp. ZZG; assembly: GCF_054786995.1. NCBI lineage: Bacteria > Bacillati > Actinomycetota > Actinomycetes > Mycobacteriales > Mycobacteriaceae > Mycobacterium > Mycobacterium sp. ZZG. The sequence goes on along the minus strand of NZ_JBTBFV010000005.1, from coordinate 164,117 downwards.
ACCGAACGGATCGAGCCCTTGCGGATCGCCGCCGCCGACGCCATCAAGGGCACCCCGCTGGAGGGATCGACGGTCTATGTCGGCGGCAGCGCGGCGATGTACAAGGACATGCAGCAGGGCGCTGACTACGATCTGCTGATCGCTGCCGTCGCGTCGTTGATCCTGATCTTCCTGATCATGGTGATCCTCACCCGTGCGGTGGCCGCGGCAGCGGTCATCGTCGGCACCGTGGTGCTGAGTCTGGGTACGTCCTTCGGGCTTTCGGTGCTGATATGGCAGCACATCATCGGCATCCCGCTAGGTTGGATGGTGTTGCCGATGTCGGTGATCGTGCTGTTGGCCGTCGGCGCCGACTACAACCTGCTGCTGGTGTCGCGGATGAAGGAGGAGATTCACGCCGGGCTCGGCACCGGGATCATCCGGTCGATGGCCGGCACCGGATCCGTGGTCACCGCAGCGGGTTTCGTGTTCGCGTTCACCATGATCGGCATGGTGGTCAGCGACATGATCGTGATCGGGCAGGTCGGCACCACCATCGGGCTGGGGCTGCTCTTCGACACCCTGGTCGTGCGCTCATTGATGACGCCGTCCATCGCGGCGCTGATGGGCCGCTGGTTCTGGTGGCCGATGCACGTGCGTCCCCGACCGAAGCCAATGCCGTGGCCTCGCGTCGCCGAGCCGGCCGAAGCCGGATCCACCGTGCAGAGCTGAGGGACTGGCTACGCCGGGCCGCCGAGATCGCGTCTGCTGCGGAGGATCCGGCGTAATGGCCGCGTGGAATGCGATTTCGGCGAGGGTTATGCGGCGACGGTTCACCCTCGTGTGCGGCGCTCCCGCAGTACCTGCGCCGCCAGCTCCAGATATGTGCCGGCCACGACGGGCCACGCCATGGCCAGTGCCAGTTGCCGCGCGTTGGCGGCCATCGTCCCTGCAAGTCGCGGCTGCGTCAGCACACGGCGCAGTGCGGTGGACAGCGCTTCGGGATCGTCATGGGGGACAAGGATGCCCGCGCCGTCACGGAGAAGCTCCACCGCATGCGGGAATGCGGTCGACACGACGGGCCTGCCGCTCGCGACCGCCTCTCCGAGAAGACCCGAGGTCGCCTGATCGACGGAGTCGTAGGGCAAGACGATGACGGCGGCCGACTGGAACAGCGCGGACCGGGCCGCGTCGTCATAGCCGCGGTCCTCGAAAGACACCGAGTCGGCCACCCCCTGGCGGCGGGCTTGCTCGATGCGGGCGTCCCGATACGACTCACCCTGCTGCGCAGAGACTTTCGGATGGGTCCGACCGGCGATCAGGTAACGGGGGCGGCCCGGCACGCTCTGCAGTGACGACATCACGTCGATGACACGCTCGACACCTTTTCCAGGTCTGAGCAGGCCGTACGTGAGGATGATCGGCCTGCTGCCGCGCTTCACGCGTGGGCCGGTGGGCAGCACCGCACCATGCGGAATCACCGTGACCTTCCGGCGATCCACACCATAATCCCGACAGAGCCTTTCGCGTGCCGACTCCGACATCACGACCATGCGGTCGGTGGTGGCGGCCATCCGCTCCATGACCCAGCGCTGATGCGGTGCGGGATTCTTCAGGACACTGTGGACAATCGCGATGGTCGGGATCCGCAACCGATCGATGATGCCCAGCAGCTCATCCCCGTGTGCTCCCCCGTAGACGCCGTACTCGTGCTGGATCACCGCGACGTCACCGCTGTTGAGTGCACCGACACATTCCGACACCGACTGGGCTGAGCCGTTGACCAGCTCCCCCACCACCCCGGCACCGGGTGTATGCGGGCCGTCGGCGACCCGCACGATCTTGACCTGGGAGCCGTGCGCGCTCATCGCCTGCGCCAGCGCGCGGCTGAAGTTCCCGAGCTCGCTGGACATCGGAGGGTAGCTGCCGAGCAGGCCGACGCGCAGCGTGGCAGACGGTGCGCGGTTCGCGGCGGGGGCGACTCGAGATTCGAAGGTGGGTACAGCGTTCAAGACAATCCCGACGTAGGTGGTACCGGCGCGGTGGCTTGAGCGGTTGCTCGTCGAGATCGATTCGAGCCCGGCTGGGTTCCCAATTCCTGTCAGGTTACACCTGATGGAGCTCACCCACTGGACACGCCGAGTAGGGTCGGACTATCGGGACCGTTCAGGCCCCCTTGATGAAGGGCCTGCCATGTCTGACAAGTCTCCCCGCCAAGCCATGTCGAAGAAGTCCGGAAAGTCTCTCAAAGAGAAACGGGCTGACAAGCACGCCAAGTCGGCGGCCAAGACGTCGGCCGCCGAATCGCACTACGACGCCAGGAAGCGCTGACCCAAGCCCGTCGAGATCGCGTCTGCTGCGGAGGATCCGGCGAAATGGCCGCGTGGAATGCGATTTCGGCGAGGGTTATGCGGCGACGGTCTCGTCGGAGGCCGTCGCGGCGACCGTCGGCAACGTGATCGACATCCCCTCGACGGTCACGTGGCCCCACGAGTAGAAGTTCAGGAACGGGAACGTCGACGTCACAATCTGCACCGTCACCGACTGGCCCGGCTTGAGCGTGTGCGCCACCTGTTCCAGCGAGAACGTCACCGTGCGCGACTCCCCGTCCAGCACAACGGGAATCGGCGTCGCCTGGTTGCCCAGCACCAAACCGGTCTCGTCGTCGACGATCTGGGCGTACACGTGCTTGGCCGTGCCGCGGCCCGAGTAGGTCAGCGTCAGCTCCGGCGCGCCCACGATCCGCGTCTCGACCTCGGCGTCGGGCACCCGTAGGTTCACCGCGTTCAGCGCCGGCGCCGCCGATGGCAGCCCGACCAGTGTGCGCACCAGGCCACGCAGCAGAATCGCCGGGTTCGGGCCGGACCCGCCGATGAACGGCACGAACGGCAGCGTCTTGCGGTCGTCGCTGGACGCCTCGATCGGCGCACCCGTCGAGCCCACCGGATAGGTCTCCGAGGAATGCCACTGCCCGTTCTGGTCCACCCACTCGAACTGCGGGCCTGTCTTGACGTCCTCGCCCTTGACGTAGCGGTCGAGCCATTCCAGCGTCTCGCCCCACACCTTGCGGCCGTCGTTAAAGCTGCTCAGGCACGCGCCGTGCCCGCCGCAGTACCACAGCACCTTGGTCGTGGTTCCGTTCTCGATCAACTCCACCGCGTTGCGGTGCGCCTGGTCCAGCGTGAACAGTGTGTCGACCGTCCCCTGGATCAGCAGCGTGGGAATCGTGATGTCGGCCAACTGATCCTGATAGCCGAAGCTCTCCACCAGCTCGATGTCGGCCGGATCGGCGTAACCGAACAGCACGCCGGCGATGGCCACCGGGAAGATCCGCGGGTGCTCGCGCGCCAGTGTCAACGCCAGCACCGTCGGCAGCAGCGTGCCCCACCCGCTGGCGACCGCGTTCCTCGGGAACAGCACATCGGTCAGGTTGTTCCACGCGATCGTCGGCACGATCGCGTCGATGCGACGATCGATTGCTGCGGCGGCCAATTGGATGCCGCCCCCGTAGGAGGCGCCGACCATGCCGATCTTCGGGTCACCGTCGACCTTCTCGACCGCATCCAGTGTCGACAGCCAGCTGATGATGTGCGAGACGTCGCGGCCCTCATAGTCCGGCGAGTCGAGGAACATGGTGCCCTCGGAATGCCATTCACCGCGCGGATCCCACGTGACGACGTTGTAGCCGGCTTTGCGCAACATGCCGACGCCGACCACGTCGTTGGGCAGGAACCCGTCGATGTCGATGCCCAGCGTCGTCGCCCCCGGCAGCCCAAGCCCCGGACCGGACAGCACCGTCGGCGCGCTCTCGCCGGCCTTGAGCCCCTTGGCCGGCATGAAGTGCACGTAGATCTTGGCTCCGTCGAACGACGTGACCCGCACTGTGCGCGGCTTCGGGTCGCCGGGCGCCGCGTCGTGGTCCACCGGCCACCCGATCAACGGATGCAGGAACTCTCCGACGAACGGCAGTGCGTGCACCAGGTGCACCAGCGGCGTGATGACGAACCGGCCGAGCACCGGGATGTGCTGCAGCCACTCGAACGGCGGCTTGAAGTCCTCGACCACGACGTCGGTCGGGATCGGATACTCGTCGGCGGCCAGGCTTGAGCTGACCTGGTCGCCGACCGACTGCGGGGTCTCGTTGGTGGCCTCACGCCCGGCGGCCAGCACCGACATCACCAGCGACGCGAGCGCCCCGCCGGGTGTTTCGGGTTCGTCGGCGGGCAGCCCGGGGACCGTCGCGTCGGAGAGCTCCCTGGTCTCGGTGTCGGCCTCGACCGATTCGGGCTCCTCGTGGGCGACGGGCTCGGAAACGACGGGCTCGACGGATGGCTCACCGGTGACGGGCTCAACGGCGGGCTCGGTGGCGGTCTGTTCGCCCGCCGGCTCCTCAGCGGGCGCTTCCTCAGCGGGCGCTTCCTCGATCACCGAGTCGTCGCCCTCGTCGCTGAGGGCCTCGTCGACCGGCTCGGCGCCCTCGGTGACGTCTGCCTCGTCCTCGATCTCGGGCGTGGCATCCCGGTCCCTGTCGGCGGGTTCGTTGGTGACGGGCTCGTCGGCGGGCTCCTCGGCGACAGGCTCGTCGACCAGCTCGTTGTCGGTTTCCGCGACCTCCGCTGCCTCGGATTCGGATGCGTCCGAGGTATTTTCATCGGCAACGACTCTTGCGGGACCTGCCTCCCCCGAGGAGGACGTGTCGGCGGACTGCGACGTCTCGGACTCCGTGCCGCCGCCGCTGTCGTCGGCCTGCGCCACCCCCGCCCCAGTTAAGACCGCTACGCCGACCCCCAACGCGACCGCCAACCCGCCAACCCGACCCACATACGCTCCGGCACCCATGACTTATGTATCTACCCCGCGCCGACCGCCTGGGGGAACCCCTTTGCCAAGATTTCTTACCGGTGAGTCAGTTGAGCGCCGCGCGGCGCGTTCGACGCTGCGCACCACGTCCCGTCGGTACTCTGAGCCCTACTGCGACCCTCGTACCGTCCGGCCCGAGGCCCATCTGGGGTGAATCCGAGGACGCCACGCTCAACCCGCAGTGTCGCACTCCAGCGGCTCGTCAACTGTTCACAGACCCAGCCTTGGAGGCCGCATGAGCCATTTCACCGACACGATGTTCGCCAATGCCCGGGACAGTCTCCGCGAATTCGTGACCGGAGAGCCCCACGCACCCGTGCGCCAATCGTGGGCCGAGGTGCATCAGCGGGCCCGGCGGGTCGGCGGTGGGCTTGCCGCCGCCGGGGTTGGGCGCGGGGATTCCGTTGCCGTGCTGGCGGGCTTTCCAGTCGAGATCGCCCCAGTGGCGCAGGGTATCTGGATGCGTGGCGCCAGCGCGACCATGGTGCATCAGCCCACGCCCCGCACCGACCTGCTCCGGTGGGCCGAGGAGACCACGGCCGTCATCGACATGCTCTGCGCCCGAGTGGTGGTGATCTCCGACCCGTTCCTGGCCGCCGCGCCGGTGCTGACCGGGCGCGGCCTGACCGTGCTGACCGTGGCCGAACTGCTGGCGCACGCGCCCACCGATCCGGTGGACAGCAGCGACGAGGATGTGGCGTTGATGCAGCTGACCTCCGGGTCGACCGGATCGCCGAAGGCCGTGCAGATCACCCACGCCAACATCGTCGCGAACGCCGAGGCGATGACCGCCGGCTGCGATTTCAACATCGACACCGACGTGATCGTGAGCTGGCTGCCGTGCTTCCACGACATGGGGATGACCGGCTATCTGACCGTGCCGATGTACTACGGCGCCGCGCTGGTCAAGGTGACCCCGATGGATTTCCTGAACGATATTCTGTTGTGGCCCAGGCTGATCGACAAGTACCGCGGCACCATGACGGCGGCGCCGAACTTCGCCTACAACTTGCTCGCCAAACGGCTGCGCCGGCAGGACAGCCCGGCCGGGCTCGACCTTTCGTCACTGCGCTGGGCACTGTCAGGCGCCGAACAGGTCGACCCGTGCGACGTCGCTGACCTCTGCGACGCCGGCGCCCCCTTCGGCCTCAAACCCGCGGCGATCGTCCCGGCCTACGGCATGGCCGAGACCACCGTCGCGGTGTCGTTCTCCCCGTGCGGAGCAGGCATGGTCGTCGACGAAGTGGACGCCGACATGCTGGCCGCCCTGCGTCGCGCCGTCCCCGCCGCGAAGGGCCGCACGCGGCAGCTGGTCTCGCTGGGCCGGGCGCTGCAGGGCCTCCAGCTGCGGGTGGTCGACACGGACGGCGCCGAGCTGCCACCGCGCGGGGTCGGGGTGCTGGAGGTCCGCGGCGCCGCGGTGACCTCCGGCTACACCACGCGGGCAGGCTTCATCGGCGCTCAGGACGCCCGCGGCTGGTACGACACCGGCGACCTCGGCTATCTCACCGAGACCGGCGAGGTCGTGGTGTGCGGCCGGGTCAAAGACGTGATCATCATGGCCGGCCGCAACATCTTCCCCACCGACATCGAACGGGCCGCCTGCCGCGTCCGCGGTGTCAGACCCGGGTGCGCGGTAGCCGTCCGGCTGGAGGCCGGGCACTCCCGCGAGACGTTCGCGGTCGCCGTGGAGTGCAAAGGATTCGGCGACGACGCCGAGGTACGCCGCGTACAGCGCGAGGTCACCCACGAGGTCTTCGCCGAGGTCGACGCCCGGCCCCGCAGCGTTGTGGTGCTCGCCCCCGGCATGATCCCGAAGACGCCGTCGGGCAAGCTGCGCCGCGGACACGCGCTGGCCCTGGTGGGCTGACTCAGCGCCGCCGGTCGGGCAGCGCGAGCCGGTTGATCGTGCACCACACCTGAAAGTACTGCCGCGCAAGCGGTCCCGTGGTGTACGGCAGACCGTACTTCTCGCACACGGCACGCACACGCTCGGCGATCTGCGCGTAGCGGTTGCTCGGCAGGTCCGGAAACAGGTGGTGTTCGATCTGGTAGCACAGGTTGCCACTGGCGAACGCCAGCGCCGGTCCGGCAGTGAAATTCGCCGAGCCCAGGATCTGACGCAGATACCACTCACCGCGGTTCTCCGAAGCGAGCACGTCCTCGGTGAACGTCTCGGCGCCGTCGGGGAAGTGCCCACAGAAGATCACCACGTACGCCCACAGGTTGCGCGCCAGGTTGGCCGTCACGTTCGCACCGAGCGTGCGCCGCCACCGCGATCCGCTCAGCGCCGGGAAGGCGACGTAATCCTTGAGCACCTGCCGGGCGATCTTGCCGACGAAGGTCTTGCGCGACCGCGTCACCGCCGCGGAGTCGGGCGTCAGGCGGTCACGCTCCGAGTGGATCCCGTGCAGACCGATGCCCCACTCGAAGATCATTGCCAGCAACGCATTCCGGAACGGCTGGGCCAGATGCTCGGGCCGCCACGGCACGTCGCGGGTCACCCGCATGATGCCGAAGCCGAGATCGTCGTCGACACCGACGATGTTGTTGAAGACGTGATGGCGGTAGTTGTGGGAGTAGCGCCATTGCGAGGACACCGCGACCATGTCCCATTCCCAGGTGTTCGAATGGATCTCGGGATCGTTCATCCAGTCCCACTGACCGTGGCTGACGTTGTGGCCGATCTCCATGTTCTCGACGCTCTTGGCGAACGCCAGCATCGAGGTTCCCAGCACCCAGCCGGCGCGGCGCCGGCTCACGGCGAGGGTCAGGCGGGCAACGACTTCCAGTGCACGCTGGAATCGGATGGTGCGGCGAATGTAGGCGGCGTCCCGTGCGCCGAGTGATTCTTCGACGTCGCGGCGGATCGCGTCGAGTTCGCGGGCGAGTTCGTCGACGTCCGCGTCGGTCAGATGCGCGTAGGCAGCGACGTCAGTGATAGCCAAGGAAAATGCACCGGATTCGTTGTGGGTTCTGGCGATAACGTCGGTTCCTCGCCCTGAAATGGAGAGTGGGCTGACAGGATTTCTCCTGCCAGCCCACACTGCGGATCTGAAGTCTGTTTAGACCGCGGTCACTCGGACGGCCTGCGGCCCCTTGTTCCCCTGCTCCACCTCGAACTCGACGCGCTGATTCTCGTCGAGCGAGCGGTATCCGCTGCCGGTGATCTCCGAGTAGTGGACGAACACATCCGGTGCGCCGCCATCGGGAGCGATGAAGCCGAAGCCCTTATCGCCGTTGAACCATTTCACAGTTCCCTGTGCCATACATTTCTTCTCTCACTTTTGATCGAATGTCAGACAGACATCCAAGATCAGGCTAGCACGGCCCGGGTGCACAACCTAGGCATGCTCAAATTTGTATCCAAATTCGCTGCAGCGCAACGAATCAGATTTCGACCGTCTCGTTCCACTTCTTACTCTCGGCCTCGGCCAGACGCATCACCACGCACGCGGTGTTGAACAGCCGTCCGTCACCCAGCCCCTCCGAGGTGGGCAGTCGCGCGGCGGTCCGCAACACCATCGCGCCCAGCGCCTGCGACGTCATGCTCGGCACCACCAACAGTTTGACGCACGCGGTGCGGCCGTCGATGTTCATCAAGCGTGGGCGCCGATGGTGCTCGCCGGGGAGTTTGTGGATGGAGGCCGTTGCGATGGTCTCCAGGTCGAGCTGCCCTTCGGTGGCCGACCAGTTGACCCGGATTCCGAGTACCTCGCCCAACTGCGGGTGTAATGCGCCGATCAGATCGGGCAATTCGCGCGCCATCGCCGCCGAGTGCGGCCACCACGCGCCGTCGATGCCGGTGCCGAGTTCTTTGGCCAAGGTCACCCTGACCGGTCTTGCCGCCCGCCGTGCGAGCGGTATTCCGTTCACCGCGAACGCGATTCGGTGGGTGAACCGTTCTGCTGAAGATCGGAGAAGATCGGGTTCTGCACCCGCTCGTCGGAGGTGTTGCCGAGTGGCTCGGCCTGCGCAGTCTGTCGATGCGAGAACAAGTCAGACGTGTCCATAGTGAAAATCCTTGAGTGGTGCCGGGCGTGCCCCGCACAGTGTCCGAGCGAAGAGAATCGCGTCGCGGGTCGAGTACATACCTGCCACGTTGTGGCGGCGGACCCACTGTCCGCGAACTCGACCTGTGTTCGAGAGTACACCTCGACCCTCAGCCGGGATGGCTGACCGGACAGGACGGTGCAGCGGATTGCGCCGCCGCGGGCGCCGCGTACCTGGCCCGGACCCTGATCCGTGCGCCGCGGTGCGGTTCGAAGATGACGGCCCGCAGCCGGCGCCGCTCCCCACGCGCGTTGGTGGTCTCCAGCTCAACGCGGCGCAGGATCTCGCGCAGCACCACCCGGAACTCGACGTTGGCGAACGTCGCGCCCAGACAGCGCCGGTTGCCGCCGCCGAACGGCAGGTACGACGACGGGCTGAGCGTCGCCCCGACCATCCGGTCGGGATCGAAGCGCTGCGGGTCGGGATACAGCCGTGGATCCATATGCACCAGCACCAGGCCGGGGATCACCATCACCCCGTCCGGAAGCAGGTGGCCGGCGAGCGGGACGGGCTCGGTGAGCACGCGGCCGACGTCGAACACCACCGACCGGTTCCGCAACGTCTCCTTGCCGACCGCGTCCAGGTACTCGTCGTCGCCGTCGCGCGCCGCGCGCACCGCCTTGGCCAGCAGTGCAGGGTGACGGGTGAGCCGCTCCAGCGCCCACGACAGGCTGGTCGCGGTGGTGTCGTGCCCGGCCGCCAGCAGCGTCATCAGCTGATCGCGCAGTTCCTGATCGGTCATGCCGTCGGCGCGGACCAGCATCGCGAGGGCGTCGGTGCGGCCGGCCAGGTTCGGGTCGGCGCGACGGTCGGCGATCTCGGCGTAGAGCAGCCGGTCGGCCTCGGCGATGGCGTCGCGCACCGAGCGCCACGGCCGCCGGCGGAGCAGGTCCGGGTTCGCGATGCCCAGTGTCTGCCAGGGTCCGACCCGCAGCACCCGGGGCATCACCGCCCGCAGCGCCGCCAGCCGGGCGGGGTCACTGGCTCCGATCACCGTCCGCAGGATCACTTCCAGCGTGATCTCCGACATCTTCGGCGCGGCCGGGAACGTCCGGCGCAGCGGCCAGCCGGCGATGTTGTCCGCGGCGATCTGCGCAATGGTCGACTCCTGCGCCGCGACCGCGTCGCGCGCGAACGGCGCGAGCATCAGCCGCCTGCGCTCGCGGTGAACGTCGCCGTCGATCACCAGCACCGACGACTTACCCAGCAGACCGGCCAGCATCGCGTTGGCCTCGCCGGCATGAAACACCCGCGGGTCCCCGGCGAACACCGTCTTGATGTCGGCGGGATCGGTCAGGTAGACCAGCGTGCCCATTCCTGCCACCCGCAGCGTGAAGGTCGCCCCGTAGCGGCGCCGGCACGCGGCCAGATAGCGCGGGCCGCATCTCAGCATCAGCGTGGCCTGCAGCGACTGGGGTAACCGCGGGCCCGGCGGCAATGACGTCGTCGTCATCGTCCCAGCGTACGAGCCGTCCGCGGGTGCGGAACGGTTATCCGGGCCTCAGGCGGGTAGCCCCGGTCGCACAGATCACACCGCGGCGCACGCGTAACCGGTCGGCGCAGCGGGCACAGACAGCCCAGATTTATCCGTCTGCATGAACCGTGAGGAACACCATGTCGCGCTACCTCTATGCGCTCGGTGCGTTCAGTTTCCGTCGCCGGTGGGTCGTTCTGGGCGCCTGGCTCGCCGTGCTCGCGGCGGTGGCGCTGGCGTTCGCCGGATTCCGCGGGGAGCCCAGCGACAACTTCACCATCCCCGGGACCGAGTCGCAGCGCGCCGTCGAGCAGTTGCAGCAGGATCTGCCCGCCTACGGCGGAGCGCAGACACAGATCACGTTCGCCGCGCCCGAGGGACGCGCGGTCACGGACTTCACGCCGGCTATCGACGACGCCGTCGCGCGCCTGTCGACGCTCCCCGACATCGCCGCAGCCGCCGGCCCGGCCCAGACGCGGCAGGTCTCCCCCGACGGACGCGTCGGGCTGGGCACCGTGCAGTGGAAGGCCCCGATCGGCGAGGTGAGTGACCGGGCGCTGACCACACTCGAGGACACGATGAAACCGGTGCAGGACGCCGGTCTGCAGGTCGAATACTCCGGCGCGGTGTTCCCGGGCTACAAGGTCGCCGTCCCGCACCTGCCCGAGATCATCGGTATCGGCGTGGCGTTCCTGATCCTGCTCATCACCTTCGGCGCGATCGTCGCCGCCGGTCTGCCGATCCTGACCGCGAGCATCGGCGTGGGCATCGGCGCGCTCGGCATCTTCGTCGTCGCGGCGTTCGTCGAGATGCCGACGGCGTCGCTGTCGCTGGCGTTGATGCTCGGCCTGTCCTGCGGCATCGACTACGCGCTGTTCATCCTGAACCGGTACCGCAACAATCTGCTGCTGCTGATGCCTCGTGAGGAGGCGGCCGGGCTGGCCGTCGGCACCGCGGGCGGGTCGGTGGTGTTCGCCGCGCTGACGGTCGTGATCGCGCTGTGCGGACTGTCCGTCGTCGGTATCCCGTTCCTGACGTACATGGGCGTCGCCGCGGCGGTAGCCGTGGTGATCGCGATGCTCATCGCATTGACGCTGCTGCCTGCGCTGTTCGGGTTCGCCGGCGGCAAGGTCGCCACGTTCATCGAACCGCCGTTGCAGCCGCACCGCCCCAAGGAGGTGGCCCAGGTCGCCGCCTACACCCCGCAGCGCACCCTCGGCGCGGCGTGGGCCCGGTTCGTGGTGCGGTTCCGCAAACCTTTGCTGCTGGGCGGCTCGGCTGCGTTGATCGTGATCGGATTACCGGCGCTGTCAATGCATCTCGGCCTGCCCAGCGGATCGTCGCATCCGGAGTCCAACACCTCCCGGCAGGCCTACGATCTGACCGCCGAACACCTCGGCCCCGGCTTCAACGGGCCGCTGCTCGTGGTCGCGGACCTGACCACCGCGTCCAGCCCGGATGCGGTGCAGACCGTCGCGTCGAACATCGCCCGCGAAGACGGCGTCGTCGCGGCGGCTCCGGCCGGCGGCGACGCCCGCACCGCGGTGATCCAGGTCATCCCGGAGACCGGACCCAACGACACCGAGACCGCGGACCTGGTCAAACGCATCCGCGCCGACCGCGCCGCCATCGAAGCCGATACCGGGGTGACGTTTCTGGTCGGCGGCAACACCGCGTCCAACATCGACACCTCCGACAAGTTGGCCGCGGCACTGCCGGTGTTCGTCGTCGTGGTCGTCGGGCTGGCGTTCCTGCTGCTGACCGTCGCGTTCCGAGCGGCGATGGTGCCGCTGACCTCGATCGCCGGATTCCTGCTGTCGGTGTTCGCCGCACTCGGCGTGCAGGTGGCGGTGTTCCAATGGGGTTGGGGTGCCGGCCTTCTCGGCATCACGCCCGGGGAGACGATCAGCTTCCTGCCGATCATCGTGCTGGCCATCATTTTTGGGCTGTCCAGCGACTACGAGGTGTTCGTGGTGTCGCGGATCAAAGAAGAGCTCGGCACCCATTCCGGGCCGGACGCCGCGCTGGCCGCGGTCCGCACCGGGGTGGGCCTGTCGGCGCGGGTGGTGACGGCCGCGGCGCTGATCATGTTCGGGGTCTTCATCGCGTTCCTGGCCGGCAGCGACCCCATCATCAAATCGGTTGGCCTGACCTTGGCCGTGGGGGTGTTCCTGGACGCATTCGTGGTGCGGCTGACCCTGATTCCGGCGGTGATGGCGATGCTCGGCGACAAGATGTGGGCGCATTCGAAGTGGTTCGACAAGTACGTGCCTGACCTCGACATCGAGGGCACCGCTCTGGAGGCCAAGCATCGCAGTCCGGTGACGACGTCTTGAAGTGACGAAATCCGTTGTCTGATCTTGCAGGAAGTCGGGTAGCCCCAAAACATGACTGTTATCTCGCCGCTGACGTCACAGACCTCCGAGCAACTAACGGTCAGCCGTGCGGCGACAGCGACCAACGCCGCTGAGCTGCGGCAGCGGTTCAGCGAGTGGCTGCGTGAGCGCGGCGTCGCCGACGTCCAGCGCAACGACATCCTGATGGCGGTCAACGAAGCCTTGGCCAACTGCGTCGACCACGCCTACGCCGACCAGTCGGCCGCCGGGCCGATGACCGTGCGGGCCGACTTCGAACCCACCAACCAGTGCCTGAGTGTGTGCATCACCGACCACGGCAGCTGGCGTGCGCCCGAGCCCGGCCCACAGCCTCGGCACAACCGCCGCGGACGCGGGGTGGCGCTGATGCATGCGCTCGCCGACCACTGCACGATCAGCGGGCGCCGCGAGGGCACCACGGTGTGCCTGGACTACCGCTGCTGTTCCTAGCCCACCACATCGATCAACAGAAAGATCGCCGTCGCCACGAACAGCAGCACGAACAGCCCCACCACGACGAACGCGATGATCGCTCTCGGCGTCAGGTTGCGTCCGGCCGCGGGATCGGGGTTGGCCGTCGCCCGCGTCTGAGCAGAATCCGGAGGGGTGTCGCCCGGGGAAACACCCCCGGCACGCTCGGTGCCGGGGGTGTCCTTGGGATCGGGATCGGGAGGTAGCGCGGTCACAGGTCGCGCTTTCCGGCCGCCTGCCGCTTCTCCTTCTCGGTTTCGCTGAACTCCTCCAACCGGTCGGCGTGCGCCCGGGCCCCCGCGGCCGCACCGCGCTTGGACGCCGCGTCGTCGAGCTGCTTGTCGGCCGCCGAGGTGACGACCTTCTCGGCGGCACGGCTGCGGTTCTGTGCGCTGCGCTTGGCCTGTTCGGCGGCTTCGACCTTCTGGCCGGCCGCCTGGTCAACCTCCCGCTTGGCCTCCGCGGTACGAGAGGCGACGCTCTGCGCCACGTCCTGGGTGCGCTTGTCGGCCTTCTCCTGCGCGTTCTGCATCCGCTGACGGGCTTGCCGTCCGGCTTCCTGCGGTGCGGTGGCGGCCTTCTCGCGCTTTTCGCGCAGTTCGTCGGCGGCCTGCTGCTTCTTCTGGCCGGCCACCTCGTCGAGGCGCAGCGCCTCCCCGAGTGCGGCGGCCTTCTCGATCCGCACGATGCCCTGCTGCTCCAGTTCGCTGTCGCGCAGGAAACTCCCGGCGCTCGCGTCGACGGCGCCGATGGCACGCTCATAGAGCAGCTTTGCGGGTGCTTCGTCGTCGAACCGTGTCATGACCGTGTTTTCGAGCAGCCGCAGCGGCGTGCGCGCCAACCGGTACTGGAATCGCAGCACGGCGAACGGAAGGTCGGTGATCCTCATCGTCAACTCCTTGGTGTCGTCTGCTTAGTCGGTGCCCTCGGCGCGGGCCCGCAGCCGCTCAGCCTGGGCCTCGGCACTTTCGGCTTCCGCCGTCTGCTGCTGGTAGTCCGCAGCGGCCTCGTGGTACTCCTCGGCGGCCTCGGCGATCTGGGCCCGGCGCTCCGCGTCGGCCTGTCTGGCCTCCCTTTCGGCCGCAGCCTCGATCGTGTCCTGCGCCCGGGCCATGTCCTGGCGACCGGCCTGCTCGACCCGCTGCCGTTGCGCGGCCTGCTCGTTGCGCACCGCGCTCTCGGCGGAGGCGGCTTTCACCTCGGCCGTGGCGCGCTGCTGGGCGCCCTCGAGCTCGGCTTCACGGGCCACCGCGCGAGCCTCGGCGGCCTGCGCGTCGGCTTCGGCCTCGGTGCGGCTGGCTTCGCGGCGTTCTTTGGCCTCGGACTGCTGCAGCTGCCCCTCGGCGGTCAGGGAATCGTTGCCGGTGACCGCGCCGGCCACCTCTTTGGCCTTGCCCTTCACCGAATCCACGAAACTCTGTCGTGTCTGGGCGGCCTTGTCGTCGCTCATCGGCGTCTCCTTCGGATCGTCGTGAACCGCCGACGTACCCGCCCCGCGCCCGTTTACACCGGGGTGTGACGTATCACCTGGTGGCGCCGTTGACGACCGGCTCGTCGATCATGCCGCGCTCGACGCCCCACATCGTGGCGATGGCCCGGTACTCGCCGGTCTCCATCAGGTGCTCCAGCGCCAGCCGCAGCGGCTCGATCAATTCCGAGCCCTTGGCCACCGGCCACCCGTACGGGGCCGAGTCGAACACGTCCCCGGCGGAAACCAGGTCGCCGCGGCTGAGTTTGATCGCGAAACCGGTCACCGGGGAGTCGGCGGACATCGCGTCCACCTCACCCTTGATCAGCGCGGTGGTGACTTCGTCCTGGCTCTTGAAGACCACCATGTCGATCGGAGCCATCCCGGCCGCCGTGCACTGATCGCTCTTGCTCGGCAGTTCCTCGGTTTCCTGCAGGGTGGCTTCTGCTACACCGACTTTCAGTCCGCATGCCGATGCCGGCCCCAGCGCGGTGCCCGGCCTGCGTGCCCACTGGGTGCCGGCCTGGAAGTAGGTGATGAAGTCGACGAGCTCCTCACGCTCCTTGGTGTCGGTGACCGAGGACATCCCGACGTCGAACGTCCCATCCACCACCGCGGGCAGGATCGCGTCGAACGTGGTGTCGCGGTAGTCGGGCACCAGGCCGAGCACCCGCGTCACCGCATTCATCAGCTCGACGTCGAACCCGACGAGCTGACCGTCGGCGTTCTTGAACTCCATCGGCGCATACGGCACGTTCACACCGATGACCAGGCGTCCGGACCCGCGCACGTCCGCGGGCACCATCGACGCAATCTCCGGCACCGCGCCGGCGGGCAGCTCGGAGGCGTCGTCGTCCTTCCACGGCGACCACGCCCACATCCCGACCGCGGCCACCGCGACCGCCAGCGTCGTGGCCGCCGCGACCAGCAGCGCCCTGCGCGGCTTTCTGGGTTGCGACCGGGCCGCGTGCCGCGAGCTGCCGGCACCCCGGCGGACCGGCGCGTTGAGCGCCCGCTTGGCCGCCTGGGCGAGTTCGCCGGCGCTCTGGTAGCGCTGGGCCGGCTTCTTGGCCATGCCCTTGGCGATCACCTCGTCGAACGCCGACAGCCGAGGATCGACGTCGGACGGGCGCGGGATCGGCGAGACCATGTGCCCGGCGATCTGCTGCTCCAGGCTGTCGGCGGGGTAAGGCCTTGAGCCGGTGAGACATTCGTAGAGCACGCAGGTTAGCGCGTAGATGTCGGAACGGGCGTCGACCTCGCCGCCTTCGAACCGCTCCGGCGCCATGTAGGCCAGCGTGCCCAGCGTGCTGCCCGCGGTGGTCAACCCCTGTTCACCCGCGCTGCGGGCCAGCCCGAAGTCGATCAGGTACACGAAATCGCGTCCGGTGATCAAGATGTTGGAGGGCTTGATGTCGCGGTGGATCAGGCCCAGCTTGTGTGCGGAGTCCAGGCCGTTGGCAACCTGCTCGACGATCGACACCGCGAACGCCGGGCCGAGCGGCTTGTCGGATTCCTGCAGCATGGTGCCGAGGTTGCGGCCCTCGATGAGCCGCATGTCCAGGTAGAGACGGCCGTCGATCTCGCCGTACCCATGGATCGGGACGACATGCGGGTCGTTGATGCCCGCGGCGGCCTGCGACTCGCGGCGGAACCGGGCCTGGAACGTCTCGTCCTGGGCCATGCTGTGCGGCAGCACCTTGAGTGCGACGACGCGGTCGGTCTTGGTGTCGTAGGCCTGGTAGACCTCACCCATGCCGCCCCGGCCGATCAACTTCTGGAGCCGATAGCGCCCGAATGTTGTCGCATTCACCGGCGCTCTCCTCGGCTGCGGCCAAACGGACTGTCGGTCGACGCTACGTGACGTTTGCCGGGGCTGCCCGGACGCATGTCAGTCGCCTTCCGTCCCGTTGCCCGATTTGAACGGCCCGGTCCAAGACGACGCCGACGGCGTGCTTCATGGGTGCAGCATTCTTACCACGATGCGGTGTCAGACGACACGCTCTGCCACATGGTTCACGCGTGACTACGCGCCCGTTCGGGTATTCCGCTACGCCTTCCGTCCGACCGAAACGCCTCTGCCTCGCGTTTTGGTGCCGCCGAACCGGGCAGGGTCAGAGCCGGTACATCTCCCGGGCCATCGCCGAGCTCTCCATGAAACGGTCCCGCTGCGGCGGGTAGTGGCGCCTGCTGCGCAACTCCGGTCGCCCCGCGGCCGCGTCCTCGGCGTGGCCGACGGTGGTCGTGGAACGTTGCCAGAACCACGTCCAGCGCCAGCGTGGCCAGGGCCGCAAACCTGCGATCGATGCCATGTCGTTCACCCTTCTGTCGTGTGGTTTGTCCACGGGTCTGCGGTGGGGCTTCTCCACGGGTAATGCGGCAGCGCCGACTTCGATTCGCTTCGGGCGGCAATAGATGGCGCAACCGCGCCGACCACGCGGTAGGTCGCGGTCGGTGACGTCACCTCGCGGGCGATCTGGGCCCGCGCCAGTGCGTTCATCGCGAGGCCTTTCTGCAGGTTCAAGGCTTGCGCTTCCTGTTGTCGAACGTAACATAAGATTTAGAAGTACCCAACAGATATATGAGTTTTAGTAGGAATCGTGAGTGAAGTGGCTAGGATCGGGTCTGTGTCCCGACGCACTTACGCGCAGTTCTGCGGTCTCGCCCATGCCCTCGACGTGGTCGGCGAGCGCTGGACGCTGCTGATCGTCCGTGAGCTCGCCTCCGGGCCGAAGCGCTACACCGAACTCGCCGACGCGCTCGCCGGCATCGGGACGAGCCTGCTGGCCTCCCGGGTGCGCCAACTCGAGGCCGACGGTGTGGTGGTCCGCAAGCTCGCGCTCGATCAGCCCGGATCCGCCGTCGTGTACGAATTGTCAGATGCCGGAAGGGAACTCGCGGCCGCGGTGGTGCCGCTGGCCATGTGGGGCGCGCGCCATCAGATGACCGACGCCGACGTCGACGCCGAGATGTTCCGCGCCGAGTGGCTGCTGAGCTTCCTGGCCGCCGACATCCGCAAGGACGGGCCGCACGACCTCGATGCCGTCTTCGAGTTTCACGTCGACGACAGCACCGCCTGTCTGCGACTGCGCGACGGGCGGGCTCGCGTGACGCCGGGCCCGAGCGCGACCCCGAGCGCGGTCACGGTGCGTTGCTCGGCGGCCACCATCGCCGCGGTCGTCGGGCGGCGCACGACGGTCGCCGACGCGCTGACCGACGGGCGCCTCGAGGTGACCGGGGACCCGGCCGCGGTCACGGCGCTGCTCGGCGTGATCGAGCGCGTGCTCGCCCGCTGATTTCTCCACCGAACGTGCATTCCAGCCTACCGGAACGCAATTTCGCGGATGTAGAGCATTGATTCAAGGCTGGTATCAGTGATCGGGGAATCGGTCTTGGACAGGCATGGATATGCCTCCTACGGTCGAAGGCATGACTGCCACGATCTCCGGCACCGCCAGCCTCACCGGCCAGATGCTGATCGCCGGGACACCGGTGCGCGGCACCGGCACGGAAATCCGCGCGTTCGACCCGGCGGCGGGCACCGACCTGGATCCGGTGTACCGCTACGGCGACGCCACGCACGTCGACGCGGCCTGCGCCGCGGCCGCCGCCGCGTTCGGCACGTACCGGGCCACCACCGCCGAGCAGCGCGCCCGGTTCCTGGAGGCGATCGCCGCCAACATCGAGGCCGTCGGCGAGACGCTGATCGCGCGCGCAGTCGCCGAATCCGGCCTCCCGCAGGCCCGCATCACCGGCGAGGTGGGCCGCACCACCGGCCAGCTGCGGTTGTTCGCCGAGGTGCTGCGCGAGGGCAGCTGGAACGGCGCCCGCATCGACACCGCGCTGCCCGACCGCACCCCGCTGCCCCGCCCCGATCTGCGGCAGCGATTCGTTCCGTTGGGGCCGGTCGCGGTGTTCAGCGCGTCGAACTTCCCGCTGGCGTTCTCGGTGGCCGGGGGTGACACCGCGTCCGCGCTGGCCGCGGGTTGCCCCGTGATCGTCAAGGGACATGACGCCCACCCCGGCACCTCCGAGCTCGTCGGCCGCGCCATCAGCGACGCCGTCGCCGCGTCCGGCCTGCCCGCGGGCACGTTCTCGCTGCTGTTCGGCGCAGGCCCCGACCTCGGCATCGCGCTGGTCACCGACCCGCGCATCAAGGCCGTCGGATTCACGGGGTCACGCTCCGGCGGGCTTGCTCTCGTCGCCGCCGCGGCGGCCCGGCCCGAACCGATCCCGGTGTACGCGGAGATGAGCGCGATCAACCCGGTGTTCCTCCTCGAGGGTGCCTTGACCGGCCGCGGCGACGAACTGGGCCGGGCGTTCGTCGCGTCGCTGACGATGGGCTCGGGCCAGTTCTGCACCAACCCGGGCCTCGTGGTCGCCGTCGACGGGCCGGGACTGGACTCGTTCGTCGCTGCCGCCCGCGACGCGCTGGCCACTTCGCCGGCCACGCCGATGCTGAGCCCGAACATCGCCCGCAACTACGCCTCCGGGGTCCAGGCACTGGCCGGCACGGCCGAGCTGGTCGGCCGCGGTGAGCCCAGTACCAGCGAAACCTCCTGCCATGCCGCGTTGTTCACCACCGACGCGCAGACCTTCCTGGCCTCCGAGGCGCTGCAGGCCGAGGTGTTCGGCTCGTCGAGCCTGATCGTGCGCTGCGCCGACGTCGAGCAGATGCGGGCCGTCGCCGAGGGCATCGAAGGCCAGCTGACCGCCACCGTGCACGCCGACGACTCCGACCTCGAGGAGGCGGCCCGGTTGTTGCCGCTGTTGGAACTCAAGGCCGGCCGGATCCTGTTCGACGGCTGGCCTACCGGGGTGGAGGTGTGCCACGCGATGGTGCACGGCGGACCGTTCCCGGCCACGTCGGACTCGCGCACCACGTCGGTCGGCTCCCGGGCGATCGAGCGCTTTTTGCGGCCCGTCTGCTATCAGAACGTCCCGAAGTCGTTGCTGCCCAGCGCGATCGCCGACGGCAACCCTGACAACCTGTGGCGGCGGATCGACGGCCGACTCACCCAAGCCTGACCTCTTACCTCCTCACCTCCGAAAGGCCCGTCATGCGTCCGACCTTTGACAGTGTGCTGTTCTTCCCCGTCACCCCGATGACCGAGTCCGGAACCGTCGACCTCGACGCGCTGGCCCGCCACCTTTCCAAGGGCGTGGAGGCCGGTCCGGGCGGCGTGTTCATCGCTTGTGGCACAGGGGAATTCCACGCCCTGGAGGTCCAGGAGTACACCGAGGTGGTGCGTACCGCCGTCGACGTGGTCGCCGGGCGCGTTCCGGTCTACGCCGGCGCCGGCGGCGCGGTGGCCCAGGCCAAGCGATTCGCGGCAGCGGCCGAGCAGGCCGGCGCCGACGGCCTGCTGCTGATGCCGCCCTACCTGGTCGAGGTGCCGCAGGCGGGACTGGTCGACTACACGCGGGAGGTCGCCGCGGCCGCCGATCTGCCCGTCATCGTCTACAACCGCAACAACGCCCGCTTCACCGAGGAATCCGCGGTCGCCGTCGCACAGATCCCCAACGTGGTCGGGTTCAAGGACGGCACAGGGAATTTCGACGTGGTCGCGCGCATCGTGCAGGCCGTCAAGACCAACGTCGACCCGGACTTCCTGTTCTTCAACGGGCTGCCCACCGCCGAGACCACGCAGCTGGCCTACCGGGCCATCGGCGTTCCGCTGTACTCGTCGGCGACGTTCGCGTTCGCCCCTGATCTCGCGCTGGCCTTCTACAACGCGCTGGACTCGGGCAACGAGCAGCTCGCCGACGCGCTGCTCAACGCGTTCTTCATTCCGCTGGTCCGCCTGCGTGACACGGTGCCCGGCTACGCGGTGTCGCTGGTCAAGGCCGGCGTCACGATGGAGGGCGTCCCCGCCGGGCCGGTGCGCCCGCCGCTGGTGATGCCGAGCACCGACGACGTCGCCGAGCTCGCCGCGATCGTCGAGGCCGGCCGAGCGGTGCTGTCCGGTGCGCTGGCCCACGCGGTCTGACCGGTGACCGCGATCCGCATCACCGGCGCGCGCATCACCCCGGTCGCGTTCGCCGACCCACCGCTGCTGAACACCGTCGGGGTGCACCAACCGTACGCGTTACGGGCGATCATCCGACTCGACACCGATGCCGGGCTGGTGGGGCTCGGCGAAACCTACGCCGACACCCGCCACCTGGCCCGCCTCCAGGCCGCCGCCGACGCGATCACCGGTCTGGATGTGTTCGCGTTGAACGGTATTCGCGCGGCGATCGCTGACCGGCTGGAAGGCGACACCGCTGCTGTCGGCACCGCCGGGATGATCACCACGGCCAGCGCGGTCGACCAGGTGCTCTCACCGTTCGAGGTGGCGTGCCTGGACGTGCAGGGGCACGCGCTGGGACGGCCGGTGTCGGACTTGCTGGGCGGCAGAGTGCGTGACGCGGTGCCGTTCAGCGCCTACCTGTTCTACAAGTGGGCGGCCCACCCCGGCGCCGAGCCCGACGGGTTCGGTGAGGCACTCGACCCGGACGGGCTCGTCGCGCAGGCGCGGCGCATCATCGGCGAATACGGCTTCACCGCAATCAAACTCAAGGGCGGAGTGTTCCCGCCCGAGGAGGAGATGGCCGCGGTCGAGGCGCTCTCGCGTGCCTTCCCGGGAACGCCGCTGCGGCTGGACCCGAATGCGGCGTGGACTCCGCAGACGTCGGTGAAGGTGGCGACCGGACTGGCCGGCATCCTGGAGTATCTGGAAGACCCGACGCCCGGGCTGGACGGCATGGCGGAGGTGGCCCGGCAGGCGCCGATGCCGCTGGCGACCAACATGTGTGTCGTCGCTTTCGACCAGCTGAAGCCCGCCGTGGCCAAAGACTCCGTCCGGGTGGTGCTTTCGGACCACCACTATTGGGGCGGACTACAGCGCTCCCGGCTGCTGGCCGGTATCTGCGACACGTTCGGGCTGGGGCTGTCGATGCACTCGAACTCGCACCTCGGCATCAGCCTGGCCGCGATGGTGCACCTGGCCGGCGCCACGCCGAACCTCACCTACGCCTGTGACACGCACTGGCCGTGGAAGACCGAAGACGTCGTCCGGGCCGGCACGCTGAGGTTCGTCGACGGGTCCGTACCGGTGCCCACCTCTCCCGGCCTCGGCGTCGAGATCGACGACGACGCTCTCGCCGCGCTGCACGAGCAGTACCTGCGCTGCGGGATCCGCGACCGCGACGACACCGGGTACATGCGCACCGTCGAACCGTCGTTCGAGTTGTCAGCCCCCGTTGGTGAATCGGCCCCGGGGTGCGTCGCCCGGGTTTTACCGTGAATACCACCGGGCCACAGCGGCGGGCTCGTCGTCGTACCTGCGGAGCCACCGCGCCGCGAAGGAGGGCAGAGTCTCGCGCTCGGGGTCGTGCCCGGGCGCCTGGGAGCGCACGAGGCCCAGCAGCATCGCCGCCAGTTCGCGGCGCGGCACACCCGCGTAGGTCGGCGTTTTGTTGACTTCTCTTGCCGCCGCGAGGCTCTCACGGATTGCGTGGTAGGACAGCCCCTTTGGCATCAAACGGCCGAGGTCGCCGCCGTCCTCGGCCGGCACGTGTGCCTGGAAGCCCTGGGAGGGGATCGCAAGGATCTCAGCCAGGTGCCGAACCACGCCGGGCACCGCCTGTAACCGGTACAGGTAGCTGTCATGCACGGCGTTGTACACGATCAACGCCGAACTGCGGTGTTCGATCTCCTCGACGAAGTGCCAAAGGAACAGCGAGGCGACCCGGTCGTCGCCGGGACGAAAGAGTTTGTCCTCGTGATCGAGGAACACCTTGAAGTACGGCGTGAACGTTGCTTCGACGATTGCGGCGTAGGCCAGGCGCCAGGCGAGCGGCTTGGTCGCCGTCAGCCGATCGTAGGACTCGACGACCGCGTCGCGCGTCGCCTGCAACCCGGGCCACCGCTTGATCAGTGCTCTCAGATGACTTGCGTGCGCCGCCGAATGCTGCGCTTCCTGTCTCAGATAAGCCTCGGCTTCCTCGACATCGGCGGGACTGCGCATCAGCGGGATGGCCTCGCGGGTCGCATCGACGATGAACTTCTCGAAACCCGGCGCGAAGAAGGAGATCAGGTTGCACTGCATGCCGAATGCCGGGCGGTGCGGCTGCCAGTTGAAGGGCACCTCAGTGCTCTCGAAATCGAAGCGGACGCGCCTTACCCGTAGGTCCGTCATGAGTTTGAGGCTAAACAGCCGGCCGACTCTTGACAAGACGTTATTCGATTTATGTATGGTCTATCTGTTTGGTCCTCCCTCCCAGAAGGACGCATTCGTCATACCGTTGTGCAACTTTCGTCCAGGCAGGCAGGTAACCGTGGACCTCATCGTCTTCAACGACCCGGCCGAACTTCCGTGGCAGACCACCGTGTGGGATCTCATGCTGGTGACGATCTTCGCCGCAGCGGCGGTGTACAGCATCGACCAGTTCCGGCGAGGCCGAAGGATCTACAGCGTGGTACTCATTGCCGCGACGATCTACGGCCTGGTGCTGGAATTGGCGGGCATGGCCCTGCTGGACATGTATCAGCAGGGTGACTTCATGATCATGCTGAACTGGGAGGCTTTCCCGCTCTGGCACGACACCACCATGATGCCTGCGTACGTCGTCATCTTCTACCCGGTGTTCCTGTTCACCGGGTTCAAGGTGGTCGAGTCACTCGGAGTCCAAAAGCGTTGGCAGGCAGCAGTTGTGGGCGGCCTCTTCATGATCGCGTTCGACGCTCCCTACATCATCGAAGGCAACCTGCGCCATGTCGTCTGGTGGACCTGGGACCCCGATTTCGATCTGTTCCAGTACTGGGTCGGCTGGCCGCTGGTCGACCTGTGCTGGCAAGGCATCTGGGACGCGCTGTTCATCTATCTCATGCTGTGGGCGATGCCACGGATCGACACGACCGCAGAGGGATTCATGCCACGCTGGTCACATGCGAAGGCACTGTTCGCGTTTCCGCCACTGGCAGCACTCACGGTGTTGATCGTCGGACCCATTCTGATGTTGCCGGTCACCGTTGCCACTGCGCTCGGCCTACCCCAATGGCCTGTCGTCGTCGCCCTGATCGCGGGTTATGTGGTCGTCGCCGCCATCGCGCTGCGCACGGCGAGGCCTTTTCCTGCAGAGAGATTCACGCTCACCATCGTGTTCATCTACGTGGGTACGATGGCCGCGATGGCGAGCGGCAACATCGTCCACGAACGCGGGCTCACTCAGTACATCGTGGTCCAGGCCGTGGGGCTTGCGGTCGTGGCGGGCCTTGCGCTGCTGCCGGTGAGTCTCCGGCGCCGCGTGATCGCATCCGACCTCAGCGAGAAAGCGGAAACCGTTGATGGGACTTAGCGAACCGACAACCCTGCCCATAGAACTCATCGGTGCGTAGTCACGGCTGCTCGAGGAACACACCCGCGACCGAGGAAGAGGACATCCGACGCATCCTCGACGCGACGGACGAGCGTGGCCGAAAAGGGCTCGGCGATGCGGATCTCGACACCGCGCGGGCTCTCGGCGTCACCCGACAGGCCGTCTACCGCTACTTCCCCGGCACCGAGTCACTCCTCGTCGCGAGTGCGATGCGCACACGCCACGGTTTCCTCGACCAGTTGGCTGACCACACAGCGGCCTCACTGAGCCCGCAGCCGCCCTCGTCGAAGGCGTGGCATTCGCCGCCGAGGCGCTCGCCGAGGACCGCCAGATCGAGCACCGCCTGCGCACGCGCAGCGACGGTGGGTCGTCGGTGTCACTGACGTCGGAAACCGCGCGGGTGTTCAGCCGCGCGATGTTGCACCGCCTCGACGTGGACTAAAAGAAGAACGGGTGCGACGAGGCCGCGCTGGATGAACGCGCCGAGAGCGGTCTGCGCCCGCTGGCTGGGGCCTGTGATCATCTGCCCGCGGCTGGCCCGTGCGATGGATGCGTTGCGTCCACCCACAGGCACGCCGACCTCGCCCTCGCCACGACACGGCATGCTGACGACCGAATCCGATTCTGTGGCCATCGGCCGCACCTACACTGATGCTCGCTCGCGGCGCTTCGCGCGCCGCTGATACGAGGAGTGCATCAGTGTTTTCCCTGGCGAGGTTGTCCTGCTTCGTCGCCGTCGCCGAAGAGCTGCACTTCGGCCGCGCCGCGGAACGGCTGCACATGACCCAGCCGCCGCTGAGCCGTCAGGTCCAGCAGTTGGAGAACGAACTGGGGGTGCAGCTGATCGACCGCACCACCCGTGCCGTCACCTTGACGCCGGCGGGCGCGGCGTTCCTGCCCGACGCGCGGCGCATCCTGCAGCTCGCCGAGGGGGCCGCCCAGACCGTCAAACGCATTCCGGCCGGCGATCTCGGCACCGTCGTCGTCGGCTTCACGGCGGCCTCGGCGCATGCGGTGCTGCCCCGGCTGCTGGAGCGCGCCCGAGAGCGGCTCCCGGATGTGCAGCTCGACCTGCGCGAGATGGTCACCGCCGCGCAGATCGACGGATTGATGACCGGCGAGCTCGATCTGGGGATGGCCCGCCCCCCGCTGAAACGCCCCGGTCTGGTGTCACGGCCGCTGCTGCACGAGCAGTTGCTGGCCGCGCTGCCCGAAGGACACCCGCTGGCCGACATGACGCGGGAGCTGACGCTGATCGACCTGGACGGGCAGGACTTCGTCATGTATTCGCCCGTGCAGGCCCGGTATTTCAACGAGCTGCTGATCTCGACGTTCACCATTGCGGGCACCACGCCGCGCTACGTTCAGTACGTGACACAGGTGCACACCATGCTGGTGCTGGTCCGCTCGGGCATCGGTATCGCGTTGGTGCCGGCGTCGGCGGCGACACTGCATCCCGAGGGCGTGGTGTTCCGGACCATCGGCGCGTTCCGCGAGCGTCCGGTGGAGCTGGACGCGGTGTGGCGCGGCGACTCGACCAACCCGGCGCTGCTTCGGGTGCTCAGAGACGTGCTCCCGCAACAGGAATGGACCACCTGATACCCCCGCCGAAATCGCATTCCATGCGGCCATTTCGGGGTTTGACGCGCGTGGAATGCGATTTCGGCGATTACCGGAGCAGAGTGTTGAGCGCAGGTTCGGCGAGGTCTAGCGTCAAGAGGAGCCAACAAAGGAGTTCGTCATGGCCTCCAACAGTTCGAATCAACCAGTGAAGAATCGCGACAACAAGCGTCCGGCGCCTCAGACCGACGGTCACTGCCGGTGCCAGTGCGGCAACTGCAGATCCTCGGCGCACTGCCGCAACGTGGCCGCCGGCTGCGCCATGCGTGGCTGATCTCGGCGGATTCTCAGACGGGTGTGACGAGCGTGCCCGTCTTGAGAAAGCTGTCCAGGTTGCGCAGGGTGAGCGCTTCCATCGCGGCGCGGGTCTGCACGGTCCCGCTGGCCACGTGCGGTAGCAGCACCACGTTGTCCAGCCCGAACAGTTCCTCGGGCACCTGCGGCTCGTCAGCGAAGACGTCCAGACCGGCGCCGGCGAGCCGGCCCTGCACCAGCGCCGCGACCAGTGCCTCCTGATCGACGACGCTGCCGCGCGCGATGTTGATGAGATAGCCCTGCGGACCGAGCGCGTCGAGCACCTCGCTGCTCACCAGCCCCCGAGTGCCCGCACCACCCGCGGCCGCGACGATCAGCACGTCAACCCGCGAGGCCAGCTCTGCCGGTGACGCCGCGTAGGTGTACGGCGAATCCGTCACCTCGTGCCGGTTGTGGTAGCTGATGGTGCAGCCGAAAGCGCTGAGCCGCACCGCGATTGCGGTGCCGATCCGGCCGAGACCGATGATGCCGACGTCGGTGTTGCTGACCTGACGGGTCAACGGGTACATGCCGTCGACGGGCCAGCGGCCGGCCCGCACGTAGCGATCGGCCGCCGAGAACTGGCGCAACGTGTCGATCATCAGACCGACGGCGGTGTCGGCGACGCAGTCGGTCAGCACGTCGGGGGTGTTGCTCACCCCGATGCCGCGGGTGGCCGCGGCGTCGACGTCGGTGGTGTCGTAGCCGACGCCGAAGTTGATCACCGCGCCCAGATTGGGGAGTGCGTCCATCAGCACCGCGTCCACACCGGTGCGTCCCGACGTCACGACCGCGGTGATCTCGGCGCCGTGTTCGGCGAGGAACGCCGTCCGCTCGGCCGGCTCGATGGGCAGGCGGCGGGCCGCGTAGTCGTCGGCGAGTGTGCGCGCCAGCGACGGCATCAACGGCCCGACCTGCAACACGGAGCGGTTCTGTGCGGTGCTCATAGTGGTTTTCACGGTACGGCGAGCTGCGGATACCGGTCCACGTCCAAATTGGCATGGACTTATGCCCAAAGCGCATGCGTGCGCCGAGGGCTCGCGGCTCCGTGCATCACACGCCGCTCCCGCGGCGACAATCTGCAGCTCAGAGCGTATTTCCCGAGGTGCTGTGCGGATGCCCGGTGACCCCGCTGACCCGAAAAAGGGCCGTTTGAGCGGGGTTGACGCTGTTTTCCCGGCGCTCCTACGGTGTGGTTGCCATCACAGCCCGCATCTACATACGTGGACGTCACTATCCCCGGCCCGGGAGGATCGATGAACCCCAGCACCGTGTTCGAGCCCCGGCGGCAGGTCGCCGTGCTGGCCCTCGCGGCGGCCACCGTCGCGGCCGGCGGCTGCACCGTCGCCAACTCCGGCGGCGGCGGGTACGACCCCGAGACCCTGCGCATCGTGCTCCAGCAGGAACCCCCGACGCTGGAGCCCTGCGAGAGCTCACTGACCTCGACCGGCATCGTGGTCCGCTCCAACATCACCGAGCCCCTGCTCGAGCGCGATGCCAGCACCGGCGATCTGCGTCCGCTGCTGGCCACCGAATGGCAGCAGACCAGCCCCACCGAATGGACGTTCACCCTGCGCGACGGGGTGACCTTCTCCGACGGCGCCTCGTTCACCTCCGAGGACGCCGCGTTCTCGATCGACCGGGCGGTCAACTCCGATCTGCAGTGCAACGTCGACGGCTACGTCTTCGGTGACGAGGAGCTGAGCCTGCGCACCCCCGACCCCACCACCGTCGTGGTCGGCACCACCGAGCCCGATCCGATTCTGCCGCTGCGTATCTCGTTCATCGAGATGGTGCCGCGCACCACCAGCACCGTCGAAAAGGTCCGCGAACCCATCGGCACCGGGCCCTACGCGATCGAGCGCTGGGAGTACGGCCAGAAGCTCACCCTGGCCCGCAACCCGGGCTACTGGGGCAGCCCACCCGCCTTCGCCAAGGCCGAATACCAGTGGCGCAGTGAGGGAAGCGTGCGGGCGGCGATGATCACCAACGACGAGGCCGACATCGCGGTCGGCCTGGGCCCCGAAGACGGTGCCGGCGATCTCGGAGTGCCGTTCCAGAACAACGAGACCACCGCGCTGCGCATGCAGGCCACCGAACCGCCACTCGACGACATCCGGGTGCGCCAGGCGATCAACTACGCGGTCAACCGCACCGGCATCGTCACGGCGCTGTTCCGCGACCTCGGCCAGCCCGCCGCGCAACTCATCCCCTCCGGCGTCGTCGGATACAACGACGAGCTGCAGCTGTGGCCCCACGACCTGGACAAGGCCAGGGCGCTGATCGACGAGGCCCGGGCCGACGGGGTGCCCGTCGACCGCCGGATCCGGCTGATCGGGCGCACGGCGCAGTTCCCGAAGATCACCGAGACCATCGAGGTGCTGCAGAGTGAGTTCACCGAGATCGGGCTCAACGTCTCGATCGAGATGATGGACACCGCATCGCAATTGGAGTACCAGTTGCGGCCGTTCCCTCCGGACACCGGCCCGTATCTGCTGATGATCATGCACGGCAACCAGGCCGGCGACGCCGCGTTCACCCTCGACCAGTACATGCTGTCCGACGGCCCGCAGGCCGCTTACGGCACACCGGAATTCGACGCCAAGATCCGGGCGGCCGAGGCGCTGACCGGTCAGGCCCGCCAGGACGCGTTCGCCACGCTGTTCGCCGAGGAACCGCAGGAGATCACACAGATGGCCTGTATCGCCCACATGAAGGGGATCCTCGGCAAGTCCCCGCGCATCGACTACACCCCCAATCCGGCGACCGGCGACGAAATGCTGCTGGCCGCAATGACTCCGGTCGGCACCGACCGCACCGACCAGTCCTGACTCCGACGTTCAAGAAGGGCCGCCCTCATGTTCTCCTTCGTCCGGCGCCGGATGTACACCAGCGCACTGCCGTTGATCATCGTGCTGCTCGGGGTGTTCCTGCTCGCCCGGCTCACCGGTGACCCCACCAACCTGTACCTGCCCGAATCCGCGACGCAGGAACAGCGCGAGGCGTTCGCGGCCGCCAACGGGTTCAACGATCCGCTGATCACCCAGCTGGCTGACTACTTCTCCGGGGTCATCCACCTTGACTTCGGCTCCTCGCTGCGCACCGGCGAGTCCGCAGCCGAGATGGCGCTGCGCGCGTTCCCGGCGACCCTGCAGCTCGCACTGACCACGATGCTGCTCGCGATCGTCGGCGCCATCGTGATCGGCTGCTGGGCCGCCTACCGCCCGAACTCGCTCGCCGACCGGTTCTCGTCGCTGCTGTCGATGACGGCCGCGAGCATCCCCGACTTCTGGTTCGCCATCACCGGAGTGTGGTTGTTCGCG
Organism: Mycobacterium sp. ZZG; assembly: GCF_054786995.1. Taxonomy (NCBI): domain Bacteria; kingdom Bacillati; phylum Actinomycetota; class Actinomycetes; order Mycobacteriales; family Mycobacteriaceae; genus Mycobacterium; species Mycobacterium sp. ZZG. The sequence goes on along the minus strand of NZ_JBTBFV010000005.1, from coordinate 134,837 downwards.
GTGCTGCTCGGCTGGCTGCCCACCTCGGGCACCGACGCCGGCATGCTGTCGTGGATTCTGCCGATCGCGACGCTGATGATCCGTCCGCTGGGCGTGCTGACCCAAGTCGTGCGCGGCGCAATGGTTTCCGCGCTGTCGGCGCCATACGTGCGGTTGGCGCGCAGCAAGGGTGCCGGCGACTTCCGAGTGGTCACCCATCACGCGCTGCGCAACGCCGCGGCACCCGCACTGACCGTCGCCGGCGACCTCGCGGTCGGTCTGATCAACGGCGCGGTCGTCGTCGAGGCCATCTTCGGCTGGCCCGGCATCGGCAAGCTGATGATTGACGCGATCCTGCAACGCGACTTCGCGGTTCTGCAGGCCGCCGTCCTGCTCACCGCGGTCAGCATCTTCCTGCTCAACATCGTCATCGACGCCTGCTACGCACTGCTCGACGCCCGGGTGCGCGAGCCCGCCCGAGTCTGAGACGGCATAGGAGACCCCACCATGACTCAGATCGACCTTGTCCCGGTCAAGCCGACCACCGCGATCGTCGGCGCGGACGACACCGAAACCTCCCGCAAGCGGGGCGGATCCCCGTGGTTGCGGCTGCTGGTCCACGACCGCGTCGCCGCCGCAGCGGCCTGCATCCTCGGATTGGTGTTCCTCACCGCGATCTTCGGGCCGATGCTCGTCGGCGACCTGGCGACGAAGATCGACCTGGACAACTCCAACCAGCCCCCGTTCACGCTGACACACGGCTGGGCCAATGTCCTTGGCACCGACCCCCTGGGTCGCAGCATGCTCGCTCGCCTGATCGTGGCCTGCCAGACCACGCTGTCGGTGGCCGTTCCCGCGGTGATCATCTCGGCGGTCGTGGGCTCGGCGATCGGCATGTGGGCCGGCTACTACCGCGGCTGGCGGGAGACACTGGCGATGCGCGTGGCCGACGTGATCATGAGCTTCCCGTCGCTGCTGCTCGCCGTCGTCGTGCTCTACGTGTTCTCCCCCAGCGCCGCGAACATCGTGCTGGTGCTGGCGATCACCCGCATCCCGGTCTACCTGCGCACCGCCCGCGCCGAATCGGCCGAGTTGCAGAGTCGGGTGTTCGTCGACGCCGCGCGCACCTTCGGCGCCGGCGCCAACTCGATCATCTGGCGCCACGTGCTTCCGATCGTGCTGCCGACGCTGTTGACCGTCGCGACGTTGGACTTCTGCTACGTGATGCTGGCGGAAAGCTCCTTGAGTTTCTTGGGCATCGGCATCCAGCCGCCCGACGTCAGTTGGGGTCTGATGGTCTCGCAGGGCCGCACCTATCTGCACAGCGCGTGGTGGCTGTCCTTCTTCCCCGGCCTGGCCATCGTGATCACCACGGTGTCGGCGACGATCCTTGCGGCGTGGGCCCGGATCGCGACCGACCCCGCCCAGCGGTGGCGGCTGACCGTCCCGCAGAAGCGCCTGAGCACGTTCACCAAAATCGGAAAGCGCCTCCCATGAAAGGTCCGAGCATGACCGCACTCGTTGATCGCGACGTTCCCGCGGACTCCGTGGACGCCACACCCGTGCTCGACGTCGAGGGCCTGACCGTCGAGGTGCGCACCATCACCGGAACGCTGCGCGCCGTCGACGGCGTCTCCTTCCAGGCCCGCCGCGGTGAAACCCTGGCGCTGCTGGGCGAATCCGGCTGCGGCAAGTCCATGACGGCCACCGCGCTGGTCGGGCTGCTGGAGCCCGTCGCCGACATCGTCGGCGGCACCGCCAAGCTCGCGGACGTCGACCTGCTCAGCGCCGGCCGCAAGAAGCGCCGCGAGATGGCCGGCACCGAGCTGGCGATCGTTTTCCAGGACGCGCTCACCGCGCTCAACCCGCTCTATACCGTGGGAACCCAACTGGCCGAGCCGTTCCGGATTCACCACGGCCTCGGCGCCAAGGAAGCCAAAGGCAAGGCCGTCGAACTGATGACGCGCGTCGGGATCCCCCAACCCGAAACCCGGCTCAACTCCTACCCGCACCAGTTCTCCGGCGGCATGCGGCAGCGCCTGCTCATCGCGATGGCGGTGGCGCTGAACCCGAGCGTGCTGATCGCCGACGAACCCACCACCGCACTCGACGTGACGGTGCAGGCGCAGATCATGGCGCTGCTGCGGGATCTGCGCACCGAGTACCGCATGGCCGTCGTGCTGATCACCCACGACCTCGCGCTGGTCGCCGAGGAAGCCGACCGCGTGGCGATCATGTACGCCGGCAACATCATCGAGACCGGCACCGTGGCCGAGGTTTTCGCCGACCCCAAGCATCCCTACACCAAGGGCCTGCTGAACTCCGTGCCCGTCGACGCCCGTCGCGGCGATGCGCTCAAATCCATCGGAGGCACCCCGCCGGACCTGCACTCCATCCCTGAGGGTTGCGTCTACCAGGCCCGCTGCCCGCTGGCCGCCGACGTGTGCCGCACCACCCGCCCGGCGCTGACGGGCGTGGGTGCAGATCGCAAAGCCGCCTGTCACTTCCCGGAAGAGGTCTGCAATGTCTGAGATTCCCAACACCTTGCTCGAGGTCCGCGACGTCCGCAAGAGCTTCCGCGTGCCGCACGCCGGCAAGAACAGGCTCTGCGCGCTCGACGGCGTCACCTTGGACCTGCGGCGCGGCGAGACGCTCGGGCTGGTCGGCGAGTCCGGCTGCGGAAAGTCCACGCTGGCGCGCACTTTGCTGATGCTTGAGCGTCCTGATGAGGGCAGCGTGCAGTTCGACGGGGTCGACCCGTTCAGCCTCAAAGGCGCCGACCTGCTCACGTTCCGCCGCCGCGTGCAGATGGTGTTCCAGGATCCCTACGCGTCGCTGAACTCCCGGATGTCGGCCGCCGAGATCATCGCCGAGCCGTGGCGCAGCCACAAGGGCATCATCAAGAATCGCCAGGACCGCGACATGCGGGTCCGGGGTCTGCTCGATCTGGTCGGCCTGGGCGCCAAGGCGGCGGACAAATACCCGCAGGAGTTCTCCGGAGGCCAGCGTCAACGCATCGGCATCGCCCGCGCCCTGGCTCTGAACCCGGACGTGATCATCTGCGACGAGCCGGTTTCCGCGCTCGACCTGTCAGTGCAGGCGCAGGTGCTCAACCTGCTCAACGATCTCCAGGAGCAGCTGCAGATCTCCTACATCTTCATCTCGCACGACCTGTCGGTGGTGCGCCATGTCGCCGACCGGGTCGCGGTGATGTACCTGGGCCGGATCATCGAGAACGGGCCCACCGAGGCCGTGTTCGAGCGGTCCAACCATCCCTACACCGCGGCGCTGATGTCGGCGGCGCCGACGCTGGACGGCACCCGGCGCAGACAGCGGATCCTGCTCCAGGGCGAGGTGCCTTCCCCGATCAACCCGCCGTCGGGTTGCCGGTTCCGGACCCGCTGCTGGAAAGCCACCGACGTGTGCGCGACGGCGACGCCCGCCGCCGCCGTGGACGCCGATGTCCCCGGCCACAGCGCGCTGTGCCACCACCCGCTGCCGCTGGAAGGGAGTGCCCGTGAAACCGTACCGGCATGAGTGTCACGGCCTATTGCGTTCTCGCGACGGCGATCCTGCTCGCCTCTGCGCTGCAGGCGTCGATCGGATTCGGCATCGGGATGTTCGCCGCGCCGATCGTCGCGCTGGTGGACCCGGCGCTGATTCCCGCCACACTGATCATGGTGGCGACACTCGTGACGCTGATCGTCGTGGTGCGCGAACGGGAGTCGATCGACCTGCGGGGCACGGGCTGGGCGCTGGTCGGCCGGGTTCCGGGGACCGTCGCCGGGGCGCTGCTGCTCGCTGCGCTTCCGCACCGCGTGTTGTCGATCCTGCTCGCCGGCGTGGTGCTGGGCGGTGTGGTCCTGACCAGCAGCGGGTGGATCCCGTCGCCGCGGAGGCGCAATGTCGTGGCCGCCGGTGCGGCGTCCGGACTGCTCGGTACCGCGACCGCGATCGGTGGTCCGCCGATGGCGCTGGTGTGGCAGCGCAGCAGCGGTGCGCAGCTGCGCGGCACGATGAGCGGCTTCTTCCTGGTCGGTTCGCTGCTGTCGCTGGGGATGCTCGGCCTGACCGGTGCGGTCGACCACCGCACCTGGTGGGGCTTCGCGGTGATGGCGCCCGCCGCGGTGGCCGGTTATCTGCTTTCCACCGTCATGAACCGGCATCTGAACCCGCAGCGGTTGCGCTGGTTGGCGATCGGAGTGTCGGCGACGGGCGCCGTCGTGCTGATCGCGCGGGAGCTGCTCTCGATGTGAGGAGTGCGGCGTGACCGAACAAGACCTGTCGGTGCGCAAGGTCAAGTCCGCGGTCCGCACGGTGGAACTGCTTGAGTATCTGGCCGCCCGGCCCGATGAGCCGGCGCGGCTTCGCGAAATCAGCGACGCACTGGGTATGCCCCGCAGCAGCGCCCACGCGTTGCTACGCACCCTGGTCTGCCAAGGCTGGGTGCGCTCAGATCACACAGGAACGTTGTACGGCATCGGGATTCGCGCCCTGCTGGTCGGCACCAGTTACCTTGACAGCGACCCTTATCTGCCGTTGATCATCCCGTTCCTCGACGAACTGCGCGCCGAGTTGGACGAGACGTTCCACCTCGGTCGCCTCGACGGCACGGACATCGTGTACCTGGCGACCCGCGAATCCACCAAGTACACCCGCACATCCAGCCGTGTGGGCAGGAGGTTGCCTGCGTACGCCACGTCGCTCGGTAAGGCGTTGCTGGCCGAACGATTCGGCGCCCGGCGTGACGAGCATGTCCCGTCCACCCTGAAAAGCCTGACACCGCGCACCATCACCGACCGCTCGCTTCTCGACGATGTCCTCGACGAGGTCAGGATCCGGGGCTACGCGTGTGATGACGAGGAGAACACCGTAGGCCTACGTTGTTTCGCGGTGCCGTTGCGCTACTGCAAGCCCGCCCAGGACGCCATCAGCGCGTCGGTGCCGGTGGGACGGCTCGACCCGCAACGTGAACGTGACATCGTCGACGCGCTGCGCACCATGGGAGACAAGGTGTCTCGCGTGGTGCGCCCGTTGGCCAACGGCGACAAGTGGTTCGCGTCATGACAATCGGAGGAAACGCATGAGCACACCCGTCGTCACCGACGTCACCGTCATCCCCATCGCGGGTCATGACAGCATGCTGCTGAACCTGTCCGGCGCCCATGGACCGTTCTTCACGCGAAACCTGGTGATCATCCAAGACTCGTCGGGGAACACCGGTGTCGGCGAGGTGCCGGGCGGCGAAGCGATCCGCGCCACCCTGGAGGAGGCGCGCGCGATCGTCACCGGCCGCCGCATCGGGGACTACCATGCCGTGCTCGGTGACATCCGCCGGGTGTTCGCCGATCGTGACGCCGGCGGCCGCGGCGCCCAGACGTTCGACCTGCGCGTCACCGTGCACGCCGTCACCGCAGTGGAATCCGCGCTGCTGGACCTGCTGGGTCAACACTTGGAGGTCCCGGTGGCCGCGCTGCTCGGCGACGGGCAGCAGCGTGAGCGGGTGCAGGCGCTGGGCTACCTGTTCTTCGTCGGTGACCGCACCCGGACCGACCTGGCCTACCGCTCCCCCGCCGATGAGGCGCCCGACGCGGACGAGTGGTTCACCGTCCGCCACGAGGAGGCACTGACCCCGGAGGCGGTGGTGCGGCTTGCCGAGGCCGCCCACACCCGATACGGTTTCGCCGACTTCAAGCTCAAGGGCGGTGTGCTGCCCGCGCCCGAGGAGGCCAAGGCCGTCATCGCACTCGCCGAGCGTTTCCCGGACGCCCGGATCACGCTGGACCCCAACGGTGGATGGCTGCTCACCGATGCGATCAGAACCTGCCGTGAGCTGACAGACGTGCTGGCCTACGCCGAGGATCCGGTGGGGCCCGAGGGCGGATTCTCCGGGCGCGAGGTGATGGCGGAGTTCAAGCGGGCGACCGGGCTGCCGACCGCGACCAACATGATCGCCACGGACTGGCGGGAGATGGGTCACGCCATCCGTTCCGGGGCCGTGGACATTCCGCTGGCCGATCCGCACTTCTGGACGATGGCGGGGTCGGTGCGCGTCGCGCAGCTCTGCGATGCCTGGGGACTGACGTGGGGTTCGCACTCCAACAACCACTTTGACGTGTCGTTGGCGATGTTCACCCACGTCGCCGCTGCCGCGCCCGGTGACATCACCGCGATCGACACGCACTGGATCTGGCAGGATGGCCAGGCGATCACCACCGACCCGTACCGCATCGTCGACGGCTACCTGACCGTGCCGGACGCTGCGGGCCTGGGCGTGCGGCTCGATGAGGCCGCGGTGGCTGCGGCCCATGAGCTGTATCGACGCGAAGGTTTGGGTGGCCGGGACGACGCGGTCGCGATGCAGTACCTGATACCCGGGTGGACGTTCGACGCCAAGCGGCCCGCGCTGGACCGGGACTGACGTGAACATCGTTGTCGCGGACCCCAACCTGGTACCGCATCGCGAACGCCTCGAAACGGCGGTGCCGTCGGGGTCCGAGGTGCACTGGCACATCGGTGGCGTGCCGGATCAAGCGCTGCGCGACGTCGAGGTGTTCATCGGTTCGCGATTCACCGCAGACATGGCCGCGATGGCCAAGACCCTGCGGCTGGTGCACCCCGCGGCCGCGGGGACCGACAAGATCGATCTGGCTGCACTGCCCTCGGACATACTGGTGGCCAATACTTTCCACCACGAGCGGTCTATCGCCGAGTACGTGGCGGGCGCTGCGGTGATGCTGCGTCGCGGATTCCTCGCCCAGGATGCGCAGCTGCGGCGGGGTGTCTGGGCTACCTCGGTGTACGACCGGTCGATTCCGCAACCCACCACACTGAGCGGCGCCCGCATCGGGTTCGTGGGCTTCGGGCACATCGGGCGGTACTCGTGGAAACTGCTGCGCGCGTTCGGATGTACGGCTGCGGCAGTGACCGGTTCAGGCCGCGTCGCCGATGAGTGCGGGCTGGACTGGGTGGGCGACACCGGCCAGTTGCATCGGCTGCTGCGCGACTGCGACGTTGCCGTGGTGTCAGCGCCGCTGAACCGTCACACCGAGGGCATGATCGGCGCGGGCGAACTGGAGGCGCTCGGCCCGGACGGGGCATTGATCAACGTGGGCCGCGGCGCGCTGGTCCAGGAGCGGGCACTGTACGACGCGCTGACCGGCGGCGCCATCAAGGGTGCGGCCATCGACGTCTGGTACCGGTATCCAGCCGACGGATCAGGTTGCCCGCCAAGCGTTCTCCCGTTCGGTGAGCTGTCCAACATTCTGATGACGCCGCATTCTTCGGGTGTCACCACCGACAAGTTCACCGGCCGCGTCGATGACGTCGCCGCCAACATCGGGCGGCTGCAGCGTGGCGAACCGCTGCACAACCTCATCCCCCACTGACCGCCGAGATTGCGTCCAGCGTGGGATTTTCCCGACTTGACGCGCGTGGAATGCGATTTCGGCGAACTAGTGCCCTGATCAGTACTGCGGTTCGTGGAAGCGGTTGATGATCGGGAGGCGCTCGATGATGCGATCGCGCAGACGCGGCTGCGGAGCCGGCGGTACCTGCGGCACCACGGCCGGCACCTGCGCGGGCGGGGCGGCCGGCGGCACGTAGGCCGGCGCAGCGGGAGCCGGCGGCAGGTAGTTGGCCGGCGGCGCAGGCGGCACATAGGCCGGTGCGGGCGGGATCACCGGCGCCGGCGCGGCGGGCTCCTCGTATACCGGGGGCGGGGCCTCGGGCAGTGGGGGCGCGACGGCCTCGGGGGCCGGCAGCTCGACGGCGACGGGCTCGGCCACCGGCGGCGGGGGCGGCGGGGCCTCCGGCTCGGGCGCCTGCGGGGCGGCCTTGGCGGGCTTGGGTGGTGCCACGGGCTCGGCGGTCGGCTCGGTCACCGCGCGCGCCATCTCCGGGGCCGGATCGTCGGGGGTCAGGCTCATGCCGACCGCCACCGACAGCGACACCACGAACGTCACCACCGCGGCGGCCAGCACCGAGACCAGCGTCGCCGTCGGTGACAACCTGCGCCGCCTCGGTGCGGCCTCCGCGTCGAGGAGCGACACCGCCGATCCGGACGCCAGCGCCGCACCGCGGGCCAGCGCCAGGTCAGCCTCGTCGGCGGAGACCACCGGCACCTGCAGCCGCTGCTGCAGCGCGGCCACCACGTCGGCGACGTCGCCGGAGCCGAGCACGAAAACGGCGTCGGGATCCAACCCGTCGACCTCGGCGAGCGCGGACGGGTCCACCCGGTCGGCCGTCACGCCGTCGGGTGTCACCGCGGCGATCAGCGAGGTTCCGGGCTCGGCGATGCACACCACCACCCGCTCCAGGCCGGCCAGGTCGGCGATACCGCAGGCCAGAGCCTCGGCGGCCTCGACGTCGGACACCGCGATGACGTTCTCGACCGCGCGGTCGGTCAGCGCCTGCCACACCGCGCTGGCGGTGCTCTCCGCTTCGATGGTCCAGGTCAAACCGATCGCGTGCACCGGCCGGTCCAGCAGCCGAACCACCAGAGCGGCGGCGCTGAAGGCGCCGTCGACGGGCACGGTGCCGCGGTCGACAGTGCGGCTTTCCCCGCTCATCGCATCGTCGACGAGGACCCAGCGGATCGATGACGCCGTCATCGACAAACCGAGTACGAGGTCCATAGTTGAGCTACCAATCTTCCTGAGACTGGTTCTCGACATTACAGCGAGAGATCGCCACCGCACAGCCGCCGCCGACCGGGCCCCCCGGGGTTACCATCGCTGCGGTGACGACGCGGCTCGTGATCCAGCGGCACGACATTCGGCAAACCCGCTGGCAGGACACCCCTTCGCCGGCTCTGGGCGACGGTGCCGCGCGGCTGCGCATCGACAAGTTCGCGCTCACTGCGAACAACATCACTTACGCCACGTTCGGCGAGCTGATGAACTACTGGCAGTTCTTCCCCACCGGCGATCCGGCCACCGGCTCGCTGCCGGTCTGGGGCTTTGCGGCGGTGGCCGAGTCGCACTGCCCGGGTGTGGCGGTCGGTGACCGGTTCTACGGCTACTACCCCGTCGCCGACGAGGTGGTGCTGTATCCGGAACGGCTCGACGAGGGCGGGTTCACCGACGGCGCCGGCCACCGCAGCGATCTGCACCCGGTCTACAACCGGTACGTGCGATGCAGCGCCGACCCCGGCTATGCCGCCGAGTTCGAGGATCAGCAGGCGTTGTTGCGTCCGCTGTTCTCCACGTCGTTCCTGCTCGACGACTTCCTGGCCGACAGCCGTTTCTTCGGCGCCGACACCGCGATCCTGTCCAGCGCGTCGAGTAAGACGGCCTACGGCACCGCGTTCTGCCTGTCGCGGCGTGCGGGGGACGTACGCACCGTCGGGCTGACGTCCCCGGCCAACCTGGATTTCACTCGCTCACTGGGCTGCTACGACGATGTCCTGACCTACGACGATGTCCTGACCTACGACGACGTCGAAGCGCTGCCCGAGTCGACGGCGGTGTACGTCGACTTCAGCGGCAGCGCATCGGTGCGGGCCGCGGTGCATCACCGGTTGGGCGAGCGACTGGTCTACGACTGCGCGGTCGGCGGCACCCACTGGGACGCGCTCGGCGGCGACGCCGGCCTGCCCGGTCCGGCCCCGATGCTGTTCTTCGTTCCGGACTGGGCCGCCAAGCGTGTCTCTGAATGGGGCCAGGCGGCGCTGCTGGAGCGCGTCGCGGCAACCTGGATCGCATTCATGGAACCGGTGAGCCACGCCGAGGACCCGTGGCTGACGGTGGTGTCCGGCCATGGCCGCGACGCCGTCGACGCGTGTTACGCAGCGCTACTGGACGGCACGGTTCCCGCCCGCGAGGGCCACATCCTGTCGCTCTGACCGCCCGCGGGCGAACTCCGTCGGCGAGCAGCCCGCCGCCCGGGTGAAGGCCGTGGTGAACGCCGTCGCCGACTGGTAGCCGACCCGCCGCGCCACCTGCGCCACCGACGGTCCTCCGCTGCGCAACAGATCCTTGGCCATCGCCACGCGCCACTCCAGCAGGTACTGCATGGGCGTCATTCCCATTGTGCGCGTGAACCTTTGGGCGAAAACCGCTCGGGACACCGCCGCCGCCCGGGCGAGTTGCTCGACGGTCCAGCCGTGCGCGATATCGGCGTGCAACTGCTGCAGCGCGGGGGCGAGCACCGGGTCGGCCAGCCCCGCAACCAGCCCGCGTCGGGGACGATCGAGATCCGTCGCGGTGTGCACCCGGACCGCCTCGATCAGAAGCACTTCGACGAGCCGCGTGAGGATGGCGTCCCGGCACGGGCCGTCGGCATCGGCTTCCTCGATGATCAGCTCGGCGAGGCGGTGCAAGCGCTGCGCGCCGGCCTGGTCGGCCCGCACCAGGATCAGTGGCGGCAACAAGGCGACCAGCAGCGTCGCGTTGGCGGGATCGAAGCGGAAGTAGCCGCCCAGCATGCGCATCGTGACCGGTTCCATAGCGCCGCCGTGCCGGGTGTGGCGGGAATGGTCGAGCGTGCTCGGCGTCGGGGCGATGCCGCTGTCCGCGCCGAGCGTGAACTCCGGGGTCTGAGGCAGCAGCAGGAAATCGCCCTGGTGCAGCTCGACAGGGTCGAGCCCGTCGGCATCGAGCAGGCACGAGCCCTGCAGCATCAGGCAGAATGCGGGGCCGCCGTAGCGAGGTTTGCGAACACTCCATCGACCGCCGCCGGTGATGACCTTCGACAGCACCGCCTCCGGGCTCAGCAGGGACATCAACTCGTCCATCGGCTCGGCGTTGCCCACACGCAGACGCTAGCGCGCCGTCCACCGATCGGGGGACAAACCTTTCCACCGGCGCATCCACCGGTAGGCGGACAGACGCCGCGGCGCCGGGCGGGCATTCTTGGTTCATCGCCGGAACACTCCGGCCGACAACCTCAAAGATCAACTCACACAGGAGAATCCACTATGAACAAGCTCACCCGCATCATCGCACTGCCGCTGGTCTCGGCCGGCATCCTCGCCGGAACGCTCGGTCTGGCCGGCACCGCCGGCGCGGCGGTCAGCTCCAACAGCACCAACGGCAGCCACTCCATCGTCGCCACCCCCGACAAGCACAGCAACAACCCGACCATCAACACCTGGAAGCAGCGGCACCGCCACCACCACAACAACCACTGGCGCCACTGAGGGCCGCGCCGGTTCGGCTAGCGGGCGGCCAGGGCGACGGCGTCCGCTCCGGCGGCGTACCGGAGCCGATCGGAGGGATCGGTGGCCGCTTCGAGAACGACGTCGGCGACATCGCCCGGGGTGGTCACCGCCCCGGGCGATTCGAATGCCGCCAGGATCGGCGCGGCGAAGGCCTGGTAGTCGGCGGGGATCAGGCCGGCCATCCGCTGGGACCCGTTGCCCGCGAACTGCGTCGACGGCCCGTAGCCCGGCTCGACGAGCTTGGCGCGCACGCCGAAGTACGCGAGTTCCAACGCGAGGGACCCCGTGAACCCTTCGATCGCGGTCTTGCTCGCGGTGTAGGCGGCTGCCAGTGGCATCGCCGCCAGGGTCACACTGGAGGTGACGTTGACGATGACGCCCGACCGCTGGGCCCGCATCTGCGGTATCACCGCCTGTGTCATCGCCATCACGCCGAACGTGTTGGTTTCGAACAACTCTCGGACGGTCCGCGCCGGGGTCGCTTCGAAGGCGCCAACCGCACCGATTCCGGCGTTGTTGACCAGCACGTCGACCGGGCCCGCGGCCTCGACGGCGGCGGCGATGCTGTCCGGTTCGGTCACATCGAGCGCGAGGATTCGCAGCCGGTCAGACCGGGGGAGCACGTCGACGCGCGGGGATCGCATGGTGGCGACGACCTGCCAGCCTTCGACGAGGAAGCGCCGGGCCGTGGCGAGGCCGTAACCGGACGAGCAGCCGGTGATGAGAACGGTGTTCATGATTGAGAAGTCAAGCCGTCGTGCGACCGCCGCTCAACGCCGCGGCGTCTGGAAGTTCTTCGCGATCGTCTCGGCTCCGATAATCGACTATCCGGTGTCGGCCACGTCGCCCCACGACCGGAGCCGCTGCATGACGATCTCACTCCACACCTTGGACGACGAAATCGACTGGGTCTGTACGGGGTGGCCGCCTTCGGGATAGGTGACACCCCTGCCCATTCCGCGGTACTGCCATCCCGCACCGCGCCACCGTTGCGGGTCCAGGCAATTCCGTCCGTCGATGATCCGGCGTTTGTCCACCACCGGCTCCAGGTCCGCGGGCCGGAGCTCCCGGAACTGCTGCCACTCGGTCAGGACCAGCACGACGTCGGCGTCCCGGCACGCCTCGACCGCATCCGGCGCGTAGTCGAAGTTCGGGAACACCGCGCGGGCGTTGTCCATGGCGTGGGGGTCGAACACGCAGATCGAGGCGCCCTCCGCGTGCAGCTGGCCGGCGATGTTCAGCGCGGGTGAGTCGCCGACGTCGTCCGAATCGGGGGTGAACGACGCTCCGAGCACGGCGACGCGGGCACCCGCGAGCCCGCCCCCGAGCATGTCGCGGGCCAGACCCACCATCCTCGACCGGCGCCGCACGTTGATGCTGTCCACCTCGCGCATCAGCATCAACATCTGATCCGCTCCCGCCTCGCCGGCGCGGGCCATCACCGCGCGAACGTCCTTCGGCAGCGCTCCCCCGAACCCGACGCCGGCGTCGAGCAGGTCGCGGCCGATCCGCGGGTCGCGCCCGACCGCGTCGGCCACGAAGCAGACGTCCGCACCGACCGCATCACACATCTCCGAGACCGCGTTGATGAACGAGATCTTGGCAGCCACAAAAGAGCTCGCCGTCGCCTTGACCATCTCGGCGGTGGTCAGGTCGGTCACCAGCAGCGGCACGCCGGCGTCGACGAACGTGGCGTACACACCCCGCAGCACCCGTTCGGCATAGTTCAACCGATCGGTCTCGACGCCGAGCACGATCCGGTCGGGGGCCAGGGCGTCCTGAACCGCGTGTCCCTTGCGCAGGAAGTCGGGATTCCAGCCAAGATTGACGGCGTATCCCGCCGGGGCGAGCTGGCGGAGCCGGGCACTGACCTGCCTGGCGGTACCCACCGGCACCGTCGACTTACCGAACACCACCGCCGGCTTGGTCAACCGGGGCGCCAGGTGGTCGACGACGGTGTGCAGCGCGGTGAGGTCGGCGCCGAGTTCCCCGGCCTTCTGCGGCGTGCCGACGGTGATGAAGTGAACACGGGCGAACGTCGTGGCCTCGTCGTAGGAGGAGGTGAATCGCACGGCTCCGCGCTGGACGTGCCGTCGCAGCAGTTCTGCCAATCCCGGTTCGTAGAACGGTGTTTCGCCTGCCTGCAGGCGAGTCAATCTGGGCAGGTCGACGTCGACGACCATGACGTCGTGGCCGAGCTCGGCCATGCACGCCGCATGGGTGACACCGAGATGCCCTGCCCCGATGACCGCGATCCGAGCCACTTCCGTCAAACCCCTTCGGCATAGCTCGGCAAACACCTGTGACGACTCATGTTGACCGCAGCCCCTCTCCCGCGAGTGGTGCCGGCCGGATCGAAGCGACGATCCCGTGGAGGCCGTAGCTAACGATCCGAACGACGTGCTCCACTATCCGGTGGCACCCGCAGGCGGTACATAGACCGTTGGAGCCAATTTCGGCTCAGATCTGGACTAGTCCGCCGGTTCCGTCTCGGTCACCCGGACCGTCCGGAACCGCGCGGCGGCCTCCGCTCGATTGGCCACCCCGAGCTTGGTGAGGACGCTGTGGACATGGTTTTTCACGGTGTGGACCGCGATGCAGAGCCTGTCGGCGATGTCGCGGTTGGAAAGACCTTGCTCGAGCATCCGAAGGATCTGGACCTCGCGGGCGGTGAGGACTAGTTCCTTGGCCGCCGGTTCCCGTTGAGAGGCCAGGCTGGAAAGCCGGCGCAGCAGGATCGCCGACACTTTCGGCGAACAGAGCATCTCCCCTTGAGCAACCCGGCTCATGACGGTGAGCAGGTCGTCGAGTGATTCGTTGCGCAGGTGGTATCCGGCGACGCCGGCCTCCGCGCAGGCGACGATGCCGTCGTCATCGTCCTCGGCCATGCCGAGCACGATCACCCTTGTGCGCGGGTCGACCTCGAACACCGCGTGCAACAGCACCACACTGTCGCGGGTATTGATGTTCAGCAGCACCAGGGCCGGCGGGCTGGCGGTCAGAGCGGTGAACAGCGAAGGCAGATCCCACGCCACGCACACCGAGCCCGCACCGTTCCTGCTGAACACCGCCGCCAGGTTCTCCCGGTTCAGTGTGCAGTCATCGATGATCAGCACACTCGAATCACACAACGACCGGCACTCGGCGCCGGACGCCGCGGCGACCGGCGAACCATTGGTGATTGCCGGGGCCGGTGCCGGCTGCGTCGGCGACGACTGCCATGCCACCCCGTCGCGCAGCGCATCCCGCAACGGGCTCGGCGACAGCGGGCGCTGATACACGCATTCAGTCGACATACCCCGCCCGTCTCGCCCCGGCCGGCGGCGCACCGCGATCACCGCCGAGCGCGACCCCCAGCCAGCTGGATTTGCTGATGATTGCTCAGTTCCTACAAGTTTCGCCGGCATTCCTAACCCCCGATAGGTCAAACCAACGTCCTGACATCATCGGACGCAACGTAATTGTGGCCCACGCAGGAGGTGGCTGCGCCGCTTTCGCTGCCGCCAATTTGCAGGTAGTTGCACATGATGCTTAGTTGCCAGATATTCCCATTAGCGTATGCATATCCGGTTGACGCCGGATGATACGGACATATTTGTATCTGGGATTGTCGTTACACACAGTGGTTGAACTGCAGAAATAGTGTTCAGCAGGTAGGTCCAGTACCAGATCTGCGGCCTCGATCAGATGTCCCAGATCCGATCTAGCTCTTGAGAAATGTTTGCCAGATTTGCAATCATCCGCACAAAATCGAGAGAAGCGGCGGGCGTTGCACCTTAGCCCCGCGGCTGGGAGCGGCCCCGGTGGGCAAGCCTGGAAGCCACTACAGCGACCATCCAGCAAGTCTGCAGGGCTCTGGCAGGTGCAATCGTTGCTCGTGGACCTGTGCCCTCAGGCGGCCTCGCCGGCGTCGGCACCGGTGTCCGACGGCGCCGTCGCCGGTTCGTCGTCCTCGGTCGACTCCTCCGGCCCGTCCTGCCCGTCGCTCTCCCCGGCCCCGTCATCGACCGGGGTGGTCTCCGACTCTTCGTCGACCACCGCCGACGTGTCGATGTCGTCCGCAACGTCGTCATCGTCGGCCTCGATCGCCTCGGTGGCGCTGTCGTCGCCGGGCTCTCGGACCTCGTCGCTGAGGTTCTGGACCTCGCTGATCTCGACGGCCTCGTCATCGCGGCGGCGCTGGGTGTCTTCGTCGGTCTCTGCTGCCGGACCTTCGGGCACCTCGGACTGCTCCTCGACCACAGGCTGGGTCTTGGTCGGCGGCGTGAGCGGCGCGAAGAACGTGGAGCGCTTCGGCACGCTGTAATCGCTTCTTTCGTAGGCGAGTTCGATGAACTTGCGCAGCGGGGCGTCCAGCGCGGCGATGACCGGATCGGGCAGCCACGCCACCGGCATCAGCAGCGGCACCGGATAGGTCTTGAGCACGTAGTAGTGGGTGTTGGAGTCCGCGTCGAACTGGTAGTAATCCGAATCCCCGGACTCCTTGGCGTCTTCCAGCTCCCCGGCGGTCAGGTCAAGCTGAATGTTGCCGTGTACGAAGATGATTCCCATGATCGCATTCGCGATTGCCACTGGGTTCCACAAATAGGTCGGGAAGTCGGCCCACCCGTCGTACTGGCGCACGACGTCGTGGGTGAGGTCCCGTTGTTCGGGGTGGCGCCGTCGAAGGTCAAGTCCACGATCGGGACAGTGATCCCCTTGAAGCGCTGCATCACACCGCCGTTGGGCCGGTTCGGGTTCGCGACGAGAACGTAGGTGTTGCCGGTGTGCGCGCCCTTGTACTGAGATGCGACGACCGCGCCCTGGGAGAATCCGAAGATCACATCACCGGCGGCCGGGTCCCGGGCTTCCAGCGCCCCAACACCCTGGCGCACCGACTTGTTGAACGTCAGGTCGCGGAAACCGCCGTGTGAGACAGGCCAGAAACCGCCGTTGTAATCGACTTTCTGGTAAGGCGAGTCCGGCGGCGTCACTCCGGCGCCGTCGATCACCCTCCCGATGAAGTCCTGGTACATCTGCTCGCTGGGCAGGTAGCCGATGCTGGTGCCGCGCAGATAATGCAGTGACGCCGTCAGCGCAGGAGCGACCGACACCGCGGGCGCGACGCCGATCGCGGCGGCGCCGGCCAGTGCGACGCCGGCGGTACCGACCGCCGATACCGCTGCCTTGATGCTCTTCTTGCCCATATGTCCCCCTCCAGCGCCGCCGCTGTTCTGCAAGCCCACCGAGTGTAGGCAGATCAATTTGCTGACGCCAAGGACGGATTTTTGCTGGAACGCGGCGAAACGCAGTGATCTAGAAGCTCGGTGCCTAGAGTTCGATGAGTTGTGTACGTCGTGCTCGGACAGGCGGTGTGCTTTCGCGAGGAGGCGGCATGGGGGGATCGGGCGGGTACGCGCGGCACGTGGGGCGGATCGGTGGTCTGGCGTTTGCTCTCGGGGTGGGCACTGCGCTGCTGACCGGCACGGCGGTGGCGGCCGCGGGAACGGGTGAGCCGGGGACGCCGACGACGAACTCGTCGGCATCGGCACCGGACGGCACGGATTCGGGACCGGCCACCGACTCCCCGACAGCGTCGCTCGGCGGGTCCGAGGAGCCCGACGACGTCGAGGACGACACCGACGTCGCGGCCGACGATGCCGATGCCGAGGCCGAGTCGGAGGACACGAAGGCCGACGACGCTGCCGAACCCGAACCCGAACCCGAAACTGACAGCGAGACGGAGCCGGAAGCCGAGGGCGAGGGTCCGGATACGACGTCGCGTGCCGAGGGCGGGTCACCGGACCCGTCGTCCCGCACCGCCGCCGGAGTCGCCGCCGAGGTCGAGGAGCCGAGTTTCTTCGAGAAGCTGTTCTCCAACACGTCGCCCACACTGGATCACCGGCCCGCCGAGGACACCGTGATCGAGGGCCGGGTCGTCGGCGACCTGCGGGCCCAGGACCCGGACTCGTCACGGCTGACCTATACCGCGACCCGGCCCCAGCACGGCTCCGTCGTCGTCAACGCCGACGGCACCTTCCTCTACACACCCGACGACGACTATCCGGGGCAGGACACGTTCCAGGTCACGGTCAGCGACGCCCGCAGCGGCTTCCACATCCACGGCGCCGCAGGTCTGCTCAACTTGTTCACCTTCGGGCTGCTCGGTAGCAGCGGGCACCGCACCACACAGACCGTGTTCATCGGCTACGACCGCGCCACGGTCGTCGACGGCCTGGCCTCGCCGGTGGATTTCCGCTTCCTGCCCGACGGTCGCATCCTCGTCGCCGAGAAGGCCGGCGCGATCCGGGTCGTGGAGAACGGCGTGCTGCGCGCTGATCCCCTGATTCAACTGGCGGTGCGCACGGATTCCGAACGCGGCATCGCCGGGCTGGCCGTCGATCCGGCGTTCGCGACCAACGGCCGGCTCTACGTGGCGTACGTCGCCGCCGACACCACCCGAAACACGTTGGCCCGGTTGGTCGTCACCGGTGACACCGCGACCCTGGACAAGGTCCTGGTCGAGTCCTCGCTGTCAGCGGCGCCCAACCACCACGGCGGCGCGCTCGGTTTCGGCCCCGACGGCGCGCTGTACTGGGGTGTCGGTGACAACGCCGTCGGCGCCAACGCCCAGAACCTCGGCAACATCCACGGCAAGATCCTGCGGCTGCACACCGACGGCAGCGTCCCCGCCGACAACCCCGTGATCAACGGCGCGCGCACGCACATCTACGCGTACGGGTTGCGCAACCCGTTCCGGCTCACGTTCACCCCGACCGGGCAGCTGCTGGTGGCCGACGTCGGGAACGCGGGCTTCGAAGAGGTCAACCGCATCACCGCGGGCGGCAACTACGGCTGGCCGAGCTCGGAGGGCGTGTGCACCGCCGGGTGCGCAGGTAAGTCGGATCCGGTGTTCACCTATCCGCGCGGCGGCGGCGCGGCGATCACATCGGTGGCCGTGTACCAGGGCCGGGTGTTCATCGCCGACACCGTTCAGGGCTGGATCCGGACGCTGACCTGCACGCCGGACTACACCTCGTGCGGGGATGTGCGAACCTTCGACCCGGCAGCGGGTGCCACCGTCGTGCTGGCCGCGGGACCCGACGGCAATCTGTACCAGCTCACGTACTCACCGGGCCGGCTCGTCACGATCACACCGGCGACGTCGGTTTGACGACGGCCGTCGGCGGGAACAATGGCGCCACATTCGACCCGCAGGAGGTGGACATGCCAGGCCCGTTGCTCAAGGTGCTCGACTTCTGCCGCGCCGGATATCCGCCCACGGGCGTTCCGGCGCACGGGTACGTCCCGCTGATCGCGCTGTACGGACGCCGCGACGCCGACGCTGCGATCAGCTCGACCGCACCAGCTCGACGACGGGGATGACCCGGGAAGTCAACGTCTGGTAGTCACCGAACTGCGGTTCCGCGGCGACCTGCTTGGCGTAGATCTCGTCACGCTCAGCGCCCGTCAATGTGCGTGCCGTGGCCTGAAACGTCTCGGCGCCCAGCTCGATGGTGACGTGGGGATGCGCGACCAGGTTGCGGTACCAGTCGGGGTCGGTGTCGGAGCCGCCCTTGCTGGCGAAGACGAAAATGCGGCCGTCGTCGAGCAGCGGGACCAGCGGCGCGATGCGTTCGATGCCCGACCTGGCGCCGATGTGGTGGACGAGCACGAGCGGCTTGCCCTCGAATATGCCGCCGGCCATGCCGCCGGTGGCGCGGAACTCGTCGATCACCGCGCGGTTCATCTCGTCGAACGCTGCTTTATCCATGTCCGGTATGGACGCCTCGGCCTGCGGTCGATATTCCCGGCGACGAAATCAGGCCCCCTCGAAAGGGGGCCTGACCAGCGTGGCAGGTAGTGGATTCGAACCACTGTAGGCGTAAGCCGACGGATTTACAGTCCGCTCCCATTGGCCGCTCGGGCAACCTGCCGGGGTACTGCATGTGCGCTGCACAGCGCGCTCAGCAGGATACAACGAGGACGGTGCCCGACTACAAATCGCCGGGTGGGGGGCGGTGTCCGGCAGGTCGCGGGCAGCGGCCAAGATGGACCCCAGCACCGACACCCGAGGGAGGGACGAGTCCAATGGCGGATTCATCGTTCGACGTCGTCAGCAAGGTCGACCGCCAGGAAGTCGACAACGCGCTCAACCAGGCTGCCAAGGAGCTGTCGACCCGCTTCGACTTCCGCGGCACCAACACCAGCATCGCCTGGAAGGGCGAGGAGGCCATCGAGATCGTCTCCTCCACCGAGGAACGGGTGAAGGCCGCCGTCGACGTGTTCAAGGAGAAGCTGGTCCGTCGGGACATCTCGATGAAGGCCTTCGATGCCGGCGAGCCGCAGCCCAGTGGCAAGACCTACAAGGTCAGCGGCACCCTCAAGCAGGGCATCTCCAGCGAGGACGCCAAGAAGATCACCAAGATCATCCGCGACGAGGGCCCCAAGGGCGTCAAGGCGCAGATCCAGGGCGACGAGATCCGCGTCAGCTCGAAGAAGCGGGACGACCTGCAGGCCGTCATCGCGCTGCTCAAAGGCTCCGACCTCGACGTCGCGCTGCAGTTCGTCAACTACCGCTGACGACCCACTCAGCGCAGCACGCCGCGCAGGCCGGCCGCGGTGCCGGCATCGATCCGGTCGAACAACTGCAACAGCCGCCGGATCAGCGCGGTGAAGCCCGGCTCGAACCCGCGGAGCAGCGACGGGAACTGCGGGGCGATCGCGTGACCGGCGTCGGTCACCGTCCACCCCGACGCCCGTAACGCCTCCACCAGCCCGGTCAGCCCGTCGCGCGCCTGAGCCAATTGCGCGCCACCGGAATCCAGTGTGCGGCGCACCGCCTCCAGCCGCTCTCGAAGTCGCACCTGCGCGGCCAGATTCTGTTCGGCCTGATCGACGGTCACCTCACCAGAGGCACCGCGCCACGCACCACGCAGCCGTTGCACGGACCGGCGCTGCTGCGCGATCAGCTCGTCGAGCTCACCGATCTTGGCGCCCAGATCGGCCGCCGCGCCCGTCAGGCTCCGCGGATCGAAACCCTCGACCGTCGACACCGTGAACGGCACCAGCAACCCCCTCAGCAGTCGAGTCCCATTATCGCCGCCGCGAGGGCGGGGTTGGTGCACGTATTCCAAACCAGCCCTCGCACCGGGGGTCTCGTCCTAATGTGATGTCCCATGGCACCAGCGCAACGTGAGCCCAGAGTCGTCGTTCTCGGAGGGGGTTCGTGGGGCACCACCGTCGCCTCTATCTGCGCCCGGCGCGGGCCGACACTGCAATGGGTGCGCTCGGAGGAGACTGCGGCCGACATCAACGAGAACCACCGCAACTCGAAATACCTTGGCGACGAAGTGGAATTGGCGCACACGCTGCGCGCCACCACCGACTTCACCGAGGCCGCCGAGTGCGCCGACGTGATCGTCATGGGGGTGCCGTCGCACGGGTTCCGCGGGGTGCTGACCGAGCTGGCCGCGCACCTGCGGCCATGGGTGCCGGTCGTGTCGCTGGTCAAAGGCCTCGAGCAGGGCACCAACTACCGGATGAGCCAGATCGTCGACGAGGTCCTGCCCGGGCATCCGGCCGGAATCCTGGCCGGTCCCAACATCGCCCGCGAGGTCGCCGAGGGCTACGCCGCGGCCGCGGTGCTCGCGATGCCCGACCAGCATCTGGCCGCCAACCTCGCACAGTTGTTCCGCACCAAGCGGTTCCGGACCTACACCACCGACGACGTGGTCGGGGTCGAGATGGCCGGGGCGCTCAAGAACGTCTATGCGATCGCGGTCGGCATGGGCTACTCCCTCGGGATCGGCGAGAACACCCGGGCGATGGTGATGGCTCGAGCGGTGGCCGAGATGTCCAAGCTCGGGGTCGCGGTCGGCGGTAACCGCGACACGTTCGCCGGCCTGGCCGGCATGGGCGACCTCATCGTGACGTGCACGTCGCAGCGCAGCCGCAACCGGCACGTCGGCGAGCAGCTCGGGCAGGGCAAGTCCGTCGAGGAGATCATCGCGGCGATGAACCAGGTCGCCGAGGGCGTGAAGGCCGCCAGCGTGATCATGGAGTTCGCCGACAAGTTCGGCATCGCGATGCCGATCGCGCGCGAGGTGGACGGCGTGGTCAACCACGGTTCGACCGTCGAGCAGGCCTACCGCGGGTTGGTGGCCGAGAAGCCCGGCCACGAGGTGCACGGCACGGGGTTCTAGGCCTAGTTGAAGTACGGGTTGGTGCCCTCGGGCCGCGCCAGCAGCGGGTTCACCTGGTTGACGATCC
Source organism: Mycobacterium sp. ZZG (assembly GCF_054786995.1). Lineage (NCBI taxonomy): Bacteria > Bacillati > Actinomycetota > Actinomycetes > Mycobacteriales > Mycobacteriaceae > Mycobacterium > Mycobacterium sp. ZZG. Next base: position 113,446 of record NZ_JBTBFV010000005.1, on the reverse strand, counting down.
AGGAGCCGCCCGGGGTGACGACGAAGCCGGCCTGGTTGCGGCTGTCGACGCAGGAGGTCAGGGTGCCGTCGCCGCCGCAGCTGACGGTGCCGAAGCTCAGTCGCGTGTTCGGTGGCAGCTCGTTGACCGGCCCGCCGAAGATCGGCGCCGGCGCCGACGCCCAGCCCGGCACTGAACCGGAGACACCGCTGACCAGGTTCGCGCCCTGCGGCGCGCCCGGCAGCACGCCGTTGCAGCCGTAACCGCCGGAGCGCTGCAACATGCAGGTCAGGCCGTTGGAGCTGAACGCGTACGCGGTGCCTTCGAGCACGGCGTAGTCCTTCGGGTTGGCCGGCGGATAGGCGTTGATGTTCGGGGCGGGCGGAGGCGGTGGGGGCGGTGCCGGCTGCGCCGCGGCCACACCCGACGCACTGAGGACACCGGCCGCGGCCACACCCAGGGCACCCACGACGATTCTGCTGCGCACGCTCACAGCCTAGATGTCGCCGGTAACCCCGGCAGTGTTAGCGAAGGTAGTGAGCACAGGGTCGGCAGTGGGTGGCCGGTGTGTCAGTACTGGCCCGGTCCGCGTCCGGCCATCGCTTCCAGCCGCGCGATTCGATCGGCGACCGGCGGGTGGGTCGAGAACATCTTGCCGATCTTCTCGCCGGCCCGGAACGGGTTGGCGATCATCAGGTGGGCCTGGTCGGCCAGCTGTGGCTCGGGCGGCAGCGGGGCGCGCTCCACGCCGGCGCTGATCTTGCGCAGCGCGCTGGCCAGCGCCAGCGGATCGCCCGTCAGCTCGGCGCCGGACTGGTCGGCCTGGTATTCGCGAGACCGGGACACCGCCAGCCGGATCACCGTCGCGGCGATCGGTCCGAGCAGTGAAACCAGAAGAATAGCAAAGGGATTGGTGCCGCCGTCCCGGTTGCCGCCGAACATGCTCGCGAAGAACGCCAGGTTGGCCAGCGCGGTGATCACCGACGCCATCGCGCCGGCCACACATGAGATGAGAATGTCTCGGTTGTACACGTGGGACAGCTCGTGGCCCAGCACCGCGCGCAGCTCGCGCTCGTTGAGGAGCTGCAGGATGCCGGTGGTGCAGCACACCGCCGCGTTGCGCGGATTGCGTCCGGTGGCGAACGCGTTGGGCGCCGCGGTGTCACTGATGTAGAGCCGGGGCATCGGCTGACGCGCCGTGGTGGCGAGCTCGCGCACGATTCTGTACATCGCCGGCGCCTGCATCTCGTTGACGGGCTGGGCGTGCATCGCCCGCAGGGCCAGCTTGTCGCTGTTGAAGTAGACGTAGGCGTTCATGCCGATGGCGAACAGCACCGCCAGGAACATGATGTTGCGCCCGAACATGGCGCCGACACCGACGATCAGACCTGAGAACAGCACCAGCAACAGAAACGTCTTGGCCCTGTTGGCGTGCGGATGCCAAGTCATCTAGCGAGCCCTCCTCAACACCACCTGCATGATCTTCGTCCAGACAACGACCGACCACCCCGCCCGGGTTCCGCGCGGTCAACCGTGCCGATTGATGGTGTACTGCACCAGCGTGGCCAGCGCCTGGCGGCCGGGTCCGTCGGGCAGCAGCGCGAGCTCATCCTCGGCCTCGCGGGCGTAGGCCGCCACAGTCTCCTTGGCTTTCCGGATGCCGTCGGACGCGCGCAGCAGCCGCAACGCCTCGGCGAGGTCGCCGTCGTCGGTGACCGGCTGAGCCAGCAACTCCCGCAGCCGGTCGGCGTCGGGTCCGGTCTCGCGCAGCGCGTACAGAACCGGCAACGTGTGCACACCTTCACGCAGGTCGGTACCCGGCACCTTGCCGGACTCGTCCGGGTCGCTGTCGATGTCGATGATGTCGTCGGAGATCTGGAACGCGGTGCCGACGATGCCGCCGAGGCGGGCCAGCCGCTCGATCTGCTCCTCGTCGGCGCCGGAGAAGGTGGCCCCGAACCGGCCGGAGGCCGAGATCAGGCAGGCCGTCTTCTCGTAGACCACCTTCAGGTAGTGGTCGACCTCGTCGACATGGTCAGCGGCGCCGCGGGTCTCCCGCATCTGACCGGTGACCAGCAGCGCGAACGTGTCGGCGATGATCCGCACGGCGTCGGGTCCCAGCCGGCTGACCAGCCGGGACGCGGTCGCGAACAGATAGTCGCCGGCCAGGATCGCGATGTTGTTGCCCCAGCGGGCGTTGGCGCTGGGGGCACCGCGACGGACCTGCGCCTCGTCCATGACGTCGTCGTGGTACAGCGTGGCGAGGTGCACCAGTTCGATGACAGAACCGGCGACGGTGACCTGCCAGGCGTCGGGCTCGGGGCCCAGTTGCGCGGACAGCACGGTGAACAGCGGTCGGAAGCGCTTGCCGCCGGCCTGGAACAGATGCTGCACCGCCTCGGCCATCAGCACGTCGGCCTTGCCGAGCTCTTCGGACATCAGTGCTTCGATACGGTCAACTCCGTCGCGGACATCCTGGGCGAACTCCGCGTCGCCGAAGTCCACTCCCGCCACCACGTTCGCCGGTGTCCTCACACAGCCAACATACTGGGAACCATGAACTCAGCGGCGGGCAGTAGCGAAGCGACCCGGGGTTCGGTCGCGGCCGATGTGGTCGTGGTCGGGGCCGGGCCCGCCGGCTCGTCGGCGGCGGCCTGGGCTGCCCGTGCCGGTCGCGAGGTGCTGGTGATCGACTCCGCGCAGTTCCCCCGCGACAAGGCGTGCGGCGACGGACTGACCCCGCGCGCGGTCGCCGAACTGCGCCGACTGGGGTTGCAGCCCTGGCTGGACGGCCGGATCGCCCACCGCGGGCTGCGGATGTCCGGGTTCGGCGCCGATGTGGAGGTGGCATGGCCCGGGCCGTCGTTTCCGTCGTTCAGCAGCGCGGTGCCGCGCACGGAACTCGACGAGCGGATCCGGCTGGTCGCCGTCGACGAGGGCGCGAAGATGATGCTCGGGGTCAAGGCCGTCTCGGTGGAGAAGGACACCTCGGGCCGGGTGACGGGTGTGGTGCTCGATTCCGGCGAGGTGGTGCGCTGCGCGGATCTGATCGTCGCCGACGGCGCCCGCTCGACGCTGGGGCGGGCGCTGGGTCGCGAGTGGCACAAGGAGACCGTGTACGGGGTGGCGATCCGCGGCTACATCGCGTCGCCGCGCAGCGACGAGCCGTGGATCACGTCGCACCTGGAACTGCGCTCCCCCGCCGGAGAGGTGCTGCCCGGATACGGCTGGATCTTCCCGCTGGGCAACGGCGAGGTGAACATCGGCGTCGGCGCGCTGGCGACCTCGAAGCGTCCCGCCGACGCCGCGCTGCGGCCCCTGATGAACTACTACACCGGGCTGCGCCGCGACGAGTGGGGCTTCTCCGGCGATCCCCGGGCCGGGCTGTCGGCGCTGCTGCCGATGGGCGGTGCCGTGTCGGGGGTGGCCGGCCCGAACTGGATGCTGATCGGCGACGCGGCGGCGTGTGTGAACCCGCTCAACGGCGAGGGGATCGACTACGGGTTGGAGACGGGCCGACTCGCGGCCGAGATGTTGGGTACGGGCCCGTACACCGCTGCCTGGCCGGCAGTACTGCACGAGCACTACGCCCGCGGGTTCTCGATCGCGCGGCGGCTGGCGCTGCTGCTGACGTTCCCGCGGTTCCTGCCCGCGGCGGGGCCGGTGGCGATGAGGTCGTCGGCGTTGATGAAGATCGCGGTCCGCGTGATGGGCAACTTCGTCACCGACGAGGACGCCGATGCGGTGGCGCGGGTCTGGCGGGGTGCGGGCACGCTGTCGCGCCGGATGGACGCCCGCCGCCCGTTCACGTGACACCCCCTCCCGTTGCGCGAGCGTGCGTGTCTGCGGGCGACACGCCGTCATCATCGGTAACTTCGCGCACGCTCGTCGGGCGACGGCCGTGACGTCCGTCTACCGCGCACCGTTGCGGTCGCGTCGCGACGACATCGATCCCGCGCTGACGTTCGAGCGCGCGCTGTCGTTGGGGCTGTGCGGGTTCGGCGATCACGGCGACGCCGAGCGGGTGGCGCGGCGGGTCGAGCGGTTCGCGGCGGTGCCGGACGGTTCGCTGGTGTGGACCCGCGGGCCCGAAGGGCTGTATCGGCTGGGACGCCTCGACGGTTCTTACTTCTACGACGCCGACGGCGAGGACGTCGACCTCGTCCACGTCCGGCCGTGCCGGTGGCTGGACTCCCCGGTCGACGAATCCCGTTGCCCGGCAGCCGTCGTCGCGACGTTCGGGCGCGGAGGACGCAACTTCCAGCAGATCCACGACGACCGCGTCGGCGAGGAGTCGACGCGCCTGTGGAGTGACTGAGCGGCGCGGGGGCGCGGCTGCGCGAACGTGCGTGTTGTCGTGCTTTTTCGCGGCGTGTCGGCCGCAGACACGCACGCTCGCGGGAAAGGAGGGCGGGGTAAGCGGGTTCAGGGTTTGGTGGCGGCGTGCAGCGCGACGATCCCGCCCGTCAGATTGCGCCAGCGCACCTTCGACCAGCCGGCCGCCTCGATGCGCCGGGCCAGCTCGCGCTGATCCGGCCAGGCCCTGATCGACTCGGCCAGATACACATACGCATCCGGATTGGACGACACCGCCGACGCCATCGCCGGCAGCGCCCGCATCAGGTACTCCTTGTACACCGTCGCGAAGAGCCCGTTGGTCGGCGTGGAGAACTCACACACCACCAGCCGTCCGCCCGGACGGGTCACCCGCGCCATCTCCCGCAGCCCCGCCGAATGGTCGACGACATTGCGCAGTCCGAAGCTGATCGTCACCGCGTCGAACACCCCGTCGGCGAACGGCAGCCGGGTGGCGTCCCCGGCGACCTTGGGCACGTCGCGTGACGCGCCGGCCGCCAGCATGCCCACGGAGAAGTCCGCGGCCACACACCACGCGCCGGAGCCGGCCAGTTCGACCGTCGACACCGCCGTCCCGGCGGCCAGGTCCAGCACCTTGTCCGACGGGCTCAGCCGCAGCGCCTCGCGGGTGGCGCGGCGCCAGAACCGGTCCTGTCCCAGCGACAGCACGGTGTTGGTCAGGTCGTAGCGGCGTGCGACCCCGTCGAACATCGACGCCACTTCATGGGGATCCTTCTCCAGCGACGCGCGGTTCACGCAGCCGAACGTATCAGGCAGACCGCTGGCAGTTGGCTGTGCGCTCGGTGCCCCGGGAATGGTTGGCGACCCGCCGGGCATTGATCCGGGCATGAGCGAAAAAGTCTGGTTCATCACCGGTGCGTCGCGCGGCTTCGGACGCGAGTGGGCGATCGCGGCGCTTGAACGCGGTGACAAGGTGGCCGCCACCGCCCGTGACCTGTCCACCCTCGACGACGTGGCCGCCGAGTACGGCGACGCGCTGCTGCCGCTGAAGCTCGACGTCACCGATCACGACGCCGACTTCGCCGCGGTCGCGCGGGCCCACGACCACTTCGGTCGGCTCGACATCGTCGTCAACAACGCCGGCTACGGACAGTTCGGGTTCATCGAGGAGCTCTCGGAGAAGCAGGCCCGCGACCAGATCGAGACGAACGTGTTCGGCGCGCTCTGGATCACCCAGGCCGCACTGCCCTACCTGCGCGAACAGCGCAGCGGCCACATCATCCAGGTGTCCTCGATCGGCGGGGTCGTGGCCTTCCCCAACCTCGGCGCCTACCACGCGTCCAAGTGGGCGCTGGAAGGGTTCTCCCAGGCGTTGGCCCAGGAGGTCGCCGAGTTCGGCGTACACGTCACCCTGATCGAACCGGGGGGTTTCGCCACCGACTGGGCCGGGCCGTCGGCCAAACACGCCACCGCGCTGCCGGCCTACGCCGACGGGCACGCCAGGAACGAGCAGATGCGCGCGTCACGGACGGCACGCCCGGGCGATCCGCAGGCGTCGGCCCGCGCGCTGCGCAAGATCGTCGACAGCCCCGACCCGCCGCTGCGGGTGTTCTTCGGGGAGCTGCCGCTGGAGCTGGCCAAGGCCGACTACCAGAGCAGGCTGGCGGAGTGGGAGAAGTGGCAGCCGGTGGCGATCGAAGCCCAGGGGTGAGGGCGCGGCGCGCGATGTGACCGGGCCGCCTACGCCGCGCGCAGGCGGCGGGCCCCCAGCACCGCGTCGTAGTGCCCGAGCAGCTCGTCGCAGATCGCCGGCCAGGTGCGGCCCAGCACGCTGCGGCGGGCGGCCACCGAGTAGCGGCGACGTTCGGCGATCAGGTGATCGACCGATGCCGAGAGCCGGTTCTCGAATTCGGTTACCGGGAGCAGGAATCCAGTGCGGTACGGGGTGACCAGATCGCGAGGCCCGCCGGCGTCCGGCGCGACCACCGGCAGTCCGGAGGCCATCGCCTCCTGAACCGCCTGACAGAAGGTCTCGTGCTCACCGGGATGAACGAACACGTCCATGCTGGCGTAGGCGGCCGCCAACTCGTGCCCGTACAGGGCACCGGTGAAATGCGCTCGGGGAAGGAGGTTTTCGAGTTTCGCGCGGTCCACGCCGTCACCGACCACGACGAGCTGCAGATCGTCGCGCGCGTGTAGTGCGGCCAGCCGCTCGACGTGCTTCTCGGGCGCCAACCGGCCGACGAAACCGATGACGGGCTTGCCGTCGGGCGACCACGAGCGGCGTAGCTGCTCGTCGCGTGCCGATGGCGCGAAGCCCGTCACATCGACCCCACGGGCCCATTTGTGGACTCGGGGAATCTGATGTGCGGCAAGGCTTTCGATCGCTGCACTGGACGGCGCCAGGGTGCGGTCGGCCTTGGCGTGCAGTCGGCGGGTCCAGGCCCATGATGCCTGCGAGAGCATGCCCACCCCGTAGCTCTGCGCGAAGCCGGCGACGTCGGTCTGGAAGACGGCCACCGTCGGGACACCGAGACGCCGCGCGGCGTGCACCCCACCCCACCCGAGCAAGGCCGGGGAGGCCAGATGCACCACGTCAGGCGCGAATCCGCGCAGCACCCCGACCATCCGCGGCCGCGGGACCCCCAGCGGCAGCGAGGTGACCTTCGGGAGCATCATCGACGGAACCCGGTGCACCCGGACCCCGTCGTGCACCTTGTCGGCGACCGGCTGCCCGCGCGGGGTGTCCGGAGCGATCACCAAGGCTTCGTGGCCGGTGCGACGCAGATGCTCGATCACCCGGAGCACCGAGTTGGTGACCCCGTTGACATTCGGCAGGAACGATTCGGCGACGATGGCAACGCGCACACGCCGACGGTGACATCGTCAGCTGTCGGCGAGGTTGCGCGCAGGGATATGTCACACGAATACCCGGTGCGCGGCCAAAAGCGGGCCCCGAACCGTCATCGCGACAAGGATGGACCCATGCACTGGACACGCCCTCTGGCCGCGCTTGCGGCGCTCGGGTTGCTGACGACGGCGCTCGGATGCACCACCGAGGTCAGCGGCGCCGCCCGCGTCGACGCGACCGCGACGCCGCTGGCGCTGACCGAGGACGGGTTCGGCATCGTCGCAGGCTTCGACGACGCGCCCGCCAAGATCGAGATCTACACCGAGCCGCAGTGCACGCACTGCGGCGACCTGCAGTACGACTTCGGCGACCAGCTCGCCTACCAGATCACCGTCGGCGCGCTGCAGGTCACCTACCGGCCGCTGACGTTCCTCGACACCAGCTACGACGGGTACTCGGCGCAGGTGGCCAACGCGCTGTTCCTGGCCGCCGACGCCGTCGACAACTCCGCGGCCACCGGCACCCAGCTGCAGCGCTTCGTCCACGAGCTGTGGGTCAACCAGCAGCCCGGCGGCCCGGAGTTCACCGGCCAGCAGCTGCGCGACATGGCCGGCAGCGCGGGTATCGCCGATGCCGTGGCCGACCACATCGCCAGCGGCTCGGAGGCCGTCGACGTCGTCGAGATGGACGACACCAACTTCGATCTGCTGTTCGACATCGACCGCACCGAGACCGGCACCCCGACCGTGTTCGACCTCAACGCCGGCAAGAGGCTCGACATCTACGACGACGACTGGCTGACCGACCTGGTCGCACCGTAGCGGCGTTCGATCAGCGCGGTGACGCCCAGCGCGGTACCCGCGATCAGCCAGCCGAGCACCGCGATGGACCCCGCCGGGATGATGGCCAGCGCGGCATTTCGGTCCTGCACCCGCACCAGATCCGGGTCGTTGACGTCGTATTCGACATAGATGCGCATGCCGTTCTCGAGCTCGGACGGGTACAGCACACCCAGTTCGGGACGGTAGGTGACCCGGTCCTTTGTGACGAACTCGATGGTCGAGCGCCGCTGTCCCGCGTCGAGCACAGTGGCTTCGGCCACCCCGAGATGGCGTTCGATCTGGCGGTCGTTGCGCCACGCGCCGAGCACCAGCAGCACCGACTGCAGTGTCACCAGACACGCGGCGACGACGATGCCGATCCGGACCCGGCGCACGATCCGCGCCCGCCGCGGCTCCCCCGGCTCGCCGTACAGGTGCGGAATCACGAACTGCCGCAACGCCTTGAGGCGTCGCACCAGGTCGGTCACAGCAGGGCAGCCCGGATCGACGCGTGCAGCTCCCGCAACGAGGACCTGTCCGCCTTGACCTCCAGGACGCGCATGCCGTCGGCGTCCTCGTCGAGCGCGTCGGCGAGCTGACCGGCCTCGATCTGGCGGCTCTCCACGTGATAGGCCCGGCACAGCGCACCGACGTCGACATCGTGCGGTGTGCCGAAGATGCGCGAGGACACGTCGGAGAACCGCGGGTCGCCCTGCTCCAGCAGCTCGAAGATGCCGCCGCCGTTGTCGTTGGACACCACGATGGTCAGGTTCTGCGGGGTCGGCTCGGTGGGCCCGATCAGCAGACCGGAGCTGTCATGGACGAACGTCAGGTCGCCGATCAGCGCGACCGTGCGCCCGCCGCCGCGCTCGTGGGCGAGCGCCGCGCCGATCGCCGTCGAGACGGTCCCGTCGATACCCGCGACACCGCGGTTGGAGCGCACCTTGACCTCGGCGGTGTTGAAGCCCACCAGCGCGATGTCGCGGACCGGGTTCGACGCGCCGAGCACCAGCTGATCGCCGGGCCGCACCGCGTCGGCGACCGCGGCGGCCACGTGCAGACCCGTCGTCAACGGATGCGCGGCGAGCTGCCCGCGCACCGCATCGACGGCGCGCCGGCCGGCCTCGGCACACCGGCGCATCCAGTCCTGCGACGGCTCGCCGGAGGTGATCGCGCGGGTGCCGGTGGCCTGGGAGTTACCCGACACGTCAGGCCAGCGTGGACCGGTGGTGAGCGCGAACACCGGCACCGCCGGGTCGGCCAGCAGCGCCGAGACGGGTCGGTGCAGCGTGGGCCGGCCCAGCATGATGACCTGCTTGGGACGCAGCAGCCGCAACGCCAGCGGATGCAGCGGATTCAGCGCGTACGGAGCCGTCGGCTCGGCGACCGTCGGAAGGTGGGCCAGGTTCGGGTGCACGCCCGCTCCGTGCCCGGCGATCACCACGGTGTCCGGCGTCAGGTCGATGTCCAGCGGCTGGTCGAACGTCACCGGGGGTGTGTGGGTCCACGGCCTGCCGTCGGGGCGGCCGTCCGGCGCGTAGGGCGTGGCGGGGTCCTGCGCGTCGGGCACCAGCGGCTCACGCAGCGGGATGTCGAACTGCACCGGGCCCGCGTTCGCCGACCGGGATCCAGTGGCCGCCACCAGGACTCGGCATGTCGCCGAGCGCCACTGGGCGTTGAGCGAATCCATGTCCGCCAAGTCCTCGGCCAGGCCGAGGCTGATAGTGGCGCGCACCTGGGTGCCGAAGTAGCCGAGTTGCTCGAAGGTCTGGTTGGCCCCGGTGCCCAGCAGTTCATAGGGCCGGTTGGCCGACAGCACGATCAGCGGTACCCGCGCGTAGTTCGCCTCGACCACCGCCGGGCCCAGGTTGGCGACCGCGGTGCCGGACGTCATCGCCACACACACCGGGGCCCGCTCCGCCACCGCGAGCCCGATCGCCAGGAAACCGGCCGTCCGCTCGTCGATCCGCACGTGCAGGCGCAGCCGTCCGGCCCGGTCGGCGTCGTGCAGCGCGAAGGCCAGCGGCGCGTTGCGCGAGCCCGGGCACAGCACAACGTCGCGGACGCCGCCGCGGATCAGTTCGTCGACGACCACCCGGGCCTGCGCCGTCGAGGGGTTCACCACTACAGGGTATCGGCGAAGAAATTGAGGATCGCGGTGTTGACGACCTGCGGCTTCTCGATGAAGCCCAGGTGGCCGGTGCCCGGGATCTCCAGGAACTGCCCGTTGGGCAGCGCGTTGGCGACCTCGCGACCCAGGTACGACGGCAGCACCACGTCGTCGGCGAACCCGATCACCAGCGCCGGCGTGGTGACGCTCTGGTAGGCCGCCAGTCGGCTGCCCTGCGGGGCGATGTCGAGCTGGGTGCGGATACCGGGGGTGGGCTTCTGCGGCCACATGGTGAACATGTCGATCCAGTCCCGCACGGCGTTGTCGTCGTTCAGGGTTTTCGGCGAAAAGCTCTCCAGCAGACGCACTTTCGCCTCGAACTCGACCGGGAGCGGGGCACCGGCCTGGGCCAGTGCCCGCTCGCCCTGCCAGAAGAAGTCGCGGGTGCGGTCGTGGCGGCCGCGGGTGGCCATCAGCACCGCGGAGCGGACCAGCTCGGGGCGGGAAACCATCAGCTCCTGGGCGATATAGGAGCCCATCGAGACCGCCACGATCCGCACCGGGCCGAGCCCGAGCTGCTCGATCAGCGCAGCGGTGTCGCCGACCATCGTCTCGGTGGTGAACCCCGATGCGTTCTCGGTCGCGCCGATGCCGCGGTTGTCGAACGTCACACACCGGTAACCGGCGCGGGCGAAGACGGGCACCTGGTGCAGATGCCAGGTGCGCCCGGCGCCGCCACGGCCTGCGATGAACAGCACCGGCTCCCCCGAGCCGCGATCGTCGAATGCCAGATTCACCCCGACGACGCTACTGGAAGCCCGCGAAGCGCCGAGAGTGCGCTCGAAAGTGCCGGTCGGGCCGTGATCACGCTCTCAGCGCACTTTCGCGACCGGTTTTCCACGCCGGACCCGCTTGAGCGCGGCGTCCCACAGCAGGGCGGTGGAGGTGGCCAGCGCCGCCGGTTTGACCATCTCCTTGCCCATCAGCGCGGTGGCCAGCGCCTTGGTCGACGCCGAGGCCTTCGACATGTGCCCGGAGTCGAACGGCGGGTGCGGGTCGTACTCCATCGACAGCTGGATGGCCTTGGCTTTGGCCTCGCCGGCGATCCGCCCGGCCAGCCACAGGCCCAGGTCGATGCCCGCCGACACTCCCGCCGCGGTGACGGTCTTCTCGTCGGCGACCACGATCCGCTGGTCGCCGACCGGCTGCACGCCGAGCGTCTTGAGCACCGGCAGCGCCGCCCAGTGCGACGTGGCGCGCTTGCCGTCGAGCACGCCGGCGGCGGCCAGGATCACCGACCCCGAGCACACCGACGTCGTCCACGTCGACGTGCGGTGCGCCCGCCGCACCCAGTCGAGCACCTTCTGGTCGCGGGCGTGCTCCATGGTCGCGAATCCGGCGGGGACCAGGATGATGTCCGGCGACGGCGTCTCGTCGAAACTGTGGGTGGCGCCGATGAGCAGCACGTGCGAATCGGCGGCGATGGGGCCCGGCTGGTGCCAGACGAATCGGACCTCGACGTCGGGCAACCAGCGGAAGCTCTCGTAGGGTCCGATGAAGTCCAGGGCGGTGTACCCGGGATACAGCATGATGGCGACTTGCACGGTGATCTCCTCGATCTCTCAGGCGAATGTTCTGCGGTACCGGTCGGGTGATACGCCCAATCGGCGAACGAAGCTGCGGCGCAACGTCTCCGCCGACCCGAAGCCGCAGCGCGCGGCGATCACCGTGACGGTGTCGTCGGTCTCCTCCAGTTGGCGGCGCGCCGCTTCGGTGCGGACCCGTTCCACGTACGCGCCGGGAGCCTCCCCGACCTCGTCGGTGAATACCCGGGTGAAGTGGCGTGGGCTCATCGCCGCGCGCCGGGCGAGCTCCGAGATGCTGTGCGCACCAGCGGGTTCGGACTCGATCGCCTCCTGCACATCGCGGATGGGGGTACGCCGGGCGCGAGGCATCCACACCGGCGCGGCGAACTGGGTCTGGCCGCCGGGCCTGCGCAGGTACATAACCAGGTAGCGGGCGATGGTCTGCGCGGCCTCGGTGCCGTGATCGTCCTCGATCAGCGCCAGTGCGAGGTCGATACCGGAGGTGACACCCGCGGCGGTCCACACCTTCTCCGAACTGCGCACGAAGATCGGATCGGGATCGACGGTGACCGCCGGGAACTCGGCGGCCATGTGGGAGGCCGACGCCCAGTGCGTGGTGGCCACGCAACGTCGAGCAGTCCTGCCTGTGCGGCCAGCACGGCGCCGTTGCACACGCTGACCACCCGGCGGGCGTTCGGTGTGACAGCCGCGACCCAGTCGATCAGCGCCGGGTCCCGGCGCGCCGTCTCGACACCCCAGCCGCCCGGCAGCACGACGGTGTCGACCGGGTCGCCGGGGTCGGGCAGCGGCTCGGCGACCAGGGTCAATCCGGTGCCGGTGCTGACCGCGACACCGTCGACGGACACGACCCGGACCGCGTATCGCTCACCGAGGCCCTGCCCGCTGACGTACACCGAGGCACTGGTGAACACGTCGAAGGGGCCGACGAGGTCGAGCGCCTGCACGCCGGGGAATCCGACGATCAGCACGGTGCGCGCCATGCCCCCAGTGTCGGCCAGGGACGGGATGGCGTCCAGGTCATGCACCCCACAGATCAGGACAGCAGCGGAAAGCACTCCCGGACCCGGTCGATCCACCACTGCCTGCGGTCCGGCGGGGCGGCCAGCGCCGCGACCCGGTCGGGGTCGGGGGTGACGGTCGCGGCGGGCAGGTAGCCGTCGGCCGGGATGACGGACGCGGCGACGTCCTCGACGAACAGTCCGCCGGTGCCGAGCCCGCAGGCGTGCCCGAGTGCGGGCAGCGCGGCCGCGGCGACCAGCCCGACCCCGATGCCGACCGCGGAGTCCAGCGCGCTGGAGACCACGACGGGGATGTCGATCTGCGCGGCGATCTGCAGCATCGCGTGGACACCGCCCAGCGGGGCGACCTTGAGCACGGCGACGTCGGCGGCGCCGCTGCGGACGACGTGCAGTGGGTCGTCGGCCTTACGGATGCTCTCGTCGGCGGCGACGGGGACGTCGACCCGGCGGCGTACCTCGGCCAGCTCGGACACGGTGCGGCACGGTTGTTCCAGGTACTCGAGCGGACCGTCGGCCGTCAACGCCCGCGCCGCCGCGACCGCTTCCTCGACGGTCCAGCCACCGTTGGCGTCCACCCGCACCGTCGGCACCACGGCGCGCACGGCGTCGACCCGGGCCACGTCGTCGGCCAGCGTCTGGCCGGGTTCGGCGACCTTCACCTTCGCGGTGCGCGCGCCGGGGAAGCGCGCGAGCACGTCGGTGACCTGCGCCGCCGGGACGGCCGGCACCGTCGCGTTGATCGGGATGCGGGCACGGCGCGGCGCGGGCAGCGGGCGATAGGCGGCCTCGATGCCGGCGGCCAGCCAGTGCGCGGCCTCCGGCGGCCGGTATTCGACGAACGCACCGAACTCGCCCCAGCCGGTGGGGCCCTCGATCAGGGCGAGTTCGCGGGTGGTGATGCCGCGGAAGCGGACCCGCATCGGCAGCGCCACGATGTGCAGCCGCTCAAGGACGTCGGCGAGTTCCACCACCGCTTCATCGTGCCTCAGCGGCCGGCCTGCTCCAGCACCAGCGGCAGGGGTTCGGCGTCGGGCCTGTCGGCGCCCGACGGCAGCATCTTGAGGCCGACGACGGCGACGATGATGCCGCTCACGAAGATCAACTTGGCGGCGGAGACGTCCTCGGCACCGGTGGCCATCGCATAACCGACGGTCAGGGCCGCACCCAGGCCGGTCCACACCGCATAGGCCGAGCCGATCGGGATGTGCTTGACCGCCCAGCCGAGGCCCCAGATGCTCAGCACCATCGCCACCAGGAACACCACGGTCGGGCCCGGCCGGGTGAAACCGTCGGACTCGCCGAGCGCGGTCGCCCACACCGCTTCCATCACCGCGCTGACGATCAGGATCGTCCACGGCATGTCAGCTCACCACCTTCAGTCCGGCGACACTGCCGACGAGCAGCAACAGCAACAGCAGGCGCGCCGTGGAGGCCGCCTCCCTCTTCGTCGTGATCGCCCAGAGCACCGTCAGCGACGCGCCGATCCCGACCCACACGGCGTAGGCCGTCCCCGTCGGCAATGTCCGCATCGCGTACGCCAGGCCCGCCAGGCTCGTGGGCATGGTGATCGCGACGACCAGGACGGGCCGCCACCGCCGGAAGTTGTTCGACATGCCGAGCGCGGCCGCCCAGACGGCCTCGAAGAAGCCGCTGACCACCAGAACCAGCCAAGCCACAAGACCTCCTCAACGAGTCAGTCTTGTCGCTGCGGGTACTGCTCCCTCGTCCGCCAGCACCCGGAATTGGGCGCTGCACCGGCCACGTTACCCAACAGTTCCAGGCCGGTCATGTCCCGGAAACAAATGGTGACCGGCATCTCCGGGTGCGGCCGGAGGGGACGGGCGGCGCGGGGCCGCCGACTCACCGCAACCGGGGTCTGGGACTACACCGTGGTGCGGTCGCGGACCTCCCAGTGGGGCTTGCGCAGCTCCTTTTTCAGGATCTTGCCGGTGGGGTTGCGCGGCAGCTCGTCGGCGATGTCGACCGACTTCGGACACTTGTAGGCGGCCAGCCGCTCGCGGGCGAAGGCGATCAGCTCGCTTTCGGACGCCTCGCCCTCCAGGACGACGACGGCCTTGACGACCTCACCCCACTTCTCGTCGGGGACGCCGATCACCGCGACCTCGACGACGGCCTCGTGTTCGGCCAGCACCCGCTCCACCTCGATGGAGTAGATGTTCTCGCCGCCGGAGATGATCATGTCCTTGAGCCGGTCCTCGACGAAGATGTAGCCGCCCTCGTCGACGCGGCCGATGTCGCCGGTGCGGAACCAGCCGTCGTCGGTGACGGCCTCGGCGGTCGCCTCCGGCTTGTTGTGATAGCCCTTCATCAATTGCGGTGAGCGGAACCATAGTTCGCCTTGCGCGCCGGTCGGGACGTCTTCCAGGGTGTCCGGATCGACGACACGCACCTCGGCGTTGGGCACCAGCGTGCCCGCACTGGACAGCCGCTCCTCTTTCCCCGGGTCGCGGTGCGCTTCGGGCAGCAGGTGGCTGATCACGCCGCACAGTTCGGTCAGCCCGTAGGCCTGCATGAAATCGGTGTCCGGCCAAGCCTGTAACGCCTGACGCAGCAGCGGCAGCGGCATCGGCGACGCTCCGTAGGCGAAGGTCTTGAGCGACGAGAACAGTTTCACCGCGTCCTCACCGGCCTCGAGCACCTTGGCCAGCACCGCCGGCACCAGGAATGTACGGTTGGCGCCCTTGAGAATCGCCCCGGCCAGGGTCATGCCGTCAACGTCGCGGGTCATCACGCTCGGGAAGCCGTCGTGAATTCCGAACTGCACGTACGACGATCCGCCGACGTGGAACAGCGGCATCGCCACCATGTTCTTGTCACCCTCGTCGAACTCGAAGCCCTCGTGGGCATTGAGGGTATGGGCGATGATGTTGGACTGGGTGAGCTCGACACCTTTCGGGCGGCCCGTGGTCCCCGACGAGTACATGATGATGCACACGTCGTCAGGCTGAACCTCCGACGAGCGTTCGGCGGGGGTGGCGGCCGCCAGCAGGTCCTCGTACTCGTCGTCTCCTTCGGGCTTGACGGAGATGACATGGTCGATGTTGGTGAGCTTGTCGCGGATGCCGTCGACCGCGTCCTTGAACTCCTGACCCACGATGAGCAGCTTCGCGCCGGAATCGTTGAGCACATAGTCGAGTTCGTCGGCGGCCAGCCGGAAGTTGATGATCGCGTTGGCCGCGCCCAGCGATGCCGCGGCGAAGGTGAGCTCGACGCACGCCGGGTGGTTCTTGTCGAGGAAGGCCACCACGTCGCCCCGCGTGACGCCCCGCTCCTTCAGCGAACCGGCGAGGCGGCGAACCCGTTCGTTCCACTGCGACCAGGTCCAGGACCGGTCGAGGTAATCCATGGCTTCGTCGTCGGGTTTGGTGGTCGCCCAGTGTGCGAGGCGTTCGTCGAGGAATTGCGGTGCGGACAGGTCGGCCATGGGCAGAAGCGTGCCACGCTGATGCGCGCCGCTGAGCGGATTCGCACAATCGCCCACAACGACTTCACAGAATTCAGTGCACGAGCGGCGCGAGGTGGGTGCGGGCGTAGCCGGCGACGGCCTCGTCATCTGTGACGTCGAGGACGGGGGTGCTGACCTGGACCAGTGAGGCGGCGAGCCGGATGTGGATGTCGGCGACGGCGAGCAGCTGATCGTCGGGCATGGTGGCCCCGGCCGCCCGTAGCGCCTTGGCCATCGCGGTGGCCGCACTGACCAGGAACAGCCTTGCCTCCTCGACCATCTCGGTGGTGGCGGTGAACTCGCCGTCGAGCTGAAGGAACCTGCGCATCACCGGTTCACCGGTGAGCAGCCGTACCCCTTCGCGGAAACAGGCGACCGCGGCCTGCTGGGGTCCGGAGTCGATGGCCACGGTCTGCAGTCGCGCCATCGCGAAGTCGAAAGTCTGCCGCCCCAATTCGGTGATCAGTGCGTCGCGGCTGGGGAACCTCCGGTACAGCGTGCTGCGGCTGACGCCGGCCTGGCGGGCGATCACGTCCATGTTGAGGCGGCTGACGCCGACGAGCGCGACCTCTTCGGCCGCGGCCTTGAGGATCGCGGCTTCTTGTTCGCCGGGGGTGTTCCTGGTGCGCGCGCGCCGCATCGGCAGGTCAGCCCGCCGGGCAGCGGCCAGGTGGCGGCGCGAACGAATCAAGGGCGACTGAACGGTGCAGCCGTACCAGCTTCTCGTATTCGATCCTGTTGCGGGCCAACGGGATTAGTAGCACTCTGTCGGGCAGGGTGCGCCACGCCAACTGCAGCAGCCGGGTGTAGAGCGCGAACTCGCGGTCGTGGCGCGTATCCCACCGGAAGCCGGTCATGTCGCGGATACCGGGGTGCAGGATGCCGAACGAGCACACGGTCACCACCCTGCCGGCCAGCGGCCGCAGCGCCAGCCAGCCGGGGGTCAGCGCCAACCGCAACGCCGGCGGCAGCATCAGCGTCGGCAGCGGAAGCCTGGTGAGGTTTTCGGTGACCTGGCGCAGGAACGGATTCGACGCGAGCTCTCCGTCGACCATCGACTCGTAGTACTGCTCGGCCTCGGTGTAGGTCGCGGGCAGCTTCGCGTTCTTTCCGGGCAGCTCCAGCGACCGGAAGCCCTCCAGCAGTTGCTGATACGCCGCTTCCCGCTCGTCCTCGGTCAACGTGATCCCGGTGCACGGGGTGAACGAGTTGAGCACCACGAACAGTCCGCTGACCGCGATCCAGTTCCACAGCTTGGGATCCAGCGCGCTGTAGCGCACGTCAGCGAAGTCCCCGGCCCCGCGACCGCGCACCTCCCGGTGCATCCGCTTGAGCCGCTCGCCCTCCGCCGCGCGGTCCGCCGCGTCGCCCCAGATCGCCAGCAGTGCCGAAAACCCGCTGCGCACACCGCGATCAGCGAAGTTCGAGGCGAACCGCCCGGTCTTGTCGACCGCGGCCGCCACCGGCACCAGCGCGATCTCGTCGAATGCGGCAGCGCCGAAGAGTCCGCTCAGCACGCTGCCGGAGTGCTTGCGGAACTCGTAAAGGACTTTCGGCCGGACGTTCTCGGCGGACCGGGGTGAGGACTCCTCGACGACCGCGACCATTGCGCCTCCCGAACCTTGTCGTTGACACAAAGACTAGCCGTATGTGTCAACATGTCAATGGTTCGCGTCGCGGGCCGGGCGCGAGCGTGCGGCTTGTACGGTGCGAGCGTGCGCGATGTCGGCCATTTGCGCGGCGTGTCCGCCGCAGACACGCACGCTCGCGGGGGTGTGGTGCTTGCGGGGGGTGGGGTGCTTGCGGGGGTGGGCTATGCGCCGGTGCAGACGCCGGAGTCGCGGATCACGGTGCCGTAGACGTTGGCCGTCGCGATGTTGGCGTTGATCTGCCCCGATGGCATCCGCTGTTTGATCTTGTCGCTGATCTGGGTGAACTGATACCACAGCCGGTAGATCGAATCACCGTGGAACAACGGCGAATACTCGCTCTGGTCCGGATAGTTGACGATGAACAGGGTATGGGCGCGTGGGTCCAGAAACGCGGCGGACTGGTCGAGGTTGGCGGCGACGATGTCACCGGCCTGGGTGACTCCGGCCCGCGACCAGTCGTCGCCCTGTTCGGCGAGGAAGCGCTGGAATCCGTACACCTGGTCCATCAGCGGGCCGTACTGGGCATTGATCCACTGACAGGATTCGCGCTGGGCGGTGATCTGCTCAGGGGTGACGCGGATCTGCCAGAGGTTGTACGGGAACGGCGTGTAGTCGGGCTGCCAATCCGACGGGTAGGGGGTGAAGACGGGCAGTGTCGGCGTTGCAGGCTCGGCGTGACCGACCGGCGCAACAGCCAACAGCCCGGCCAATACTGCCGCCATCCCCGCCGCCCGTCGGAACACCGCTACGCTCCGCCGAATTCGGGACGCAGGATCGGCGCCAGCGCCGCCAGCGGGATGTGCGCCTGGACCGTGCCGCCGTCCATCGACCACTGCATGATCCCGGGGGTGAAATTCGTCGGACGGTCACGCCCCACCGGATAGTCCGGCATGTAGATGATCAGCTCCTGGGGCGTCAGCGCCCACGCCTTGTACGCACCGGAGTACACCTTGTCCGGGGTCCAGCGATCGATCACGAACGGGTACGTGCGCGGCTGGTGAGCCGGGGGCGCCACATCCAGTGCCTGCTCGACGAACGGCTGCGCCAGCGGCGGGATGGCCGTCAGCGGATCCAGCCCCGGCTTGACGAGATCGGCCAGTTGCAGCCTGCGGCCGTCGGCCATGTCGAAGGTGAAGGTGCGGTAGGCGTTGTTGAAGTCGGGTCCGTCGGCGTGATAGGTCTCGCGGAACACCACGCTCACCACGTCACCGCGGCGGAAGATCTGGTGGTTCCCCTCGCCGAAACTGTCCGCGACCATCTTCACGCCCGCGGTTCTCCAGTTGTTCATCAGCGTGCTCAGATAGTCCCGGATGACCGGCCCAGCCGCGGAATGGTCGACGAGATCGCCGGGAATCGCGATCTTGATGTCGCGGACCGCCTTGCGCTCGGACGGCACTGTGGTTCGACAGTACTGACCGTCCCACTGCCCGCCCATCTCGCCGCAGAACGACGGCGCCGATGCGGCGGCAGCGGGGGCGCCGATCGTCATCGTGGCGACCGTGGCCGCCGCGGCCAGTACCGGACTCAGCAGGCGCATGTGGCACGTCTCCTCATGGATCCTCAGGGAAGCTCGACTTTACTTGCGCGCCAACGGCCGTCGATGTAGTCCATGGTCATCTTGATGCGGCTGCGGTCGATGCGCGGATCCGGCACGTTGGTGTTGGTGACCGACTGGTCGACGAACAGCAGCACGACGGCCTTGTCCTTCGACGCCGACTGGACCGCAGATTCCAGCACTACGCCGTGGGCGGCCGCCTTGTTGTCGATCAGCAATTGCCGCAGCTCTGTACTCGACTGCGAATACATGTCCTTGAACTCGCCGGTCGCTCCGTCGAGCACTGCGTCGAAGTTCTCGTCGACCTTCGACGAGTCGATACTCGTCAAGACCTGCGCGTACTCCGCGGCTGCTTGCCGTGCCTGTTCGCCGGCTTGTGCGATCTGCCGCTCCTGCCACAACTGCCAGCCCAGGAAGCCGACCGCCGCCAGCAGCACGACGAACGCCGCGGCCACGGCTGCCCGCACCACTCGGCTTCGCCGACCGTCCCTGGTGCCGGTCGTGTCGGGCTCGTCTTTGGCCCCGGACTCGGCGGCAGGAGGTTCGGACTGCTCTGCGGCGTCTACGGCGTCCGGCTTCTTGCCGGTGTCGTGGTCTTCGTCGGTGCTCACGGACATCATCATCTCCTAGCGGACGGTCTCGGTTCAGCGGGGCGGCTCGATGGGAAGCGTCGGGCCACCGTAGGGCGTCGGAATCGTGTAGCGCCCCTTCGGGGTTGGATCGGTCTGCCGGCCGAGATCGGCGCCCGGGGGTGGTCCGGCGGTGTCGTCACCGGCGGGCCGTGGCGCGTTCTTGGCACCGCGGACCAGCACCCCGGGATGGTCGTCCCGGCAGTAGGTGTACATGAACGGTTCCGGGAAGTCCGCCGACGACGGAGGCAGCTTCGGGGTGCCGTAGTCGCAGGTGTAACGCGGATAGATCTCAGCGTTCCCCCACAGCCCGCCGTCGTGCATCGCGGTGCCGAGGGCGTCGAGAACCGACGTGCGGTGCGTCGGGAACAACGCGTTCAGCGCCGGTACCCGCAGATACAACAGCCGAGACGTGGTGGTGAGATTGCCCAGCAACTGGACCATGGTGTCGGAGTTGTCGAGGAACAGGTTGTCGACGGCCGCCAACGCGGCGGGAGTCTGATCGGTCAACCGGCGGTAGCCCTCGCGCATGCTGTTGATGCCCTCGAAGGTCTCGGCGAGATTGTCGGAGGCGACGTCGATTCCGGGGTTCTTGTCGGCGACCATGGTGAAAACCACCCGGCTGGTGCGCAGCAGGGAGCTGGTCTCGGGCAGGACCGAATCGAGGGTGGACAGCAGGAAGGTGCCGCCGTCGACGATGTCGGCGAGCTTCTGCGGCCCGGCTTCACTGAGGCTCAGTTCTCTCCTGATCAGTTCGAGCTTGCCGACGTCCGCCTGAGCCAGCGCTCCGTCGGCGTTGGCCAGCAGTTCGGCCAGGCTGACCGGGACGGTGGCCCTGCCCGACCCGACCACGGCGCCGTCGGCCAGGAACGGACCCGTCTGCGCCTCGGGGACGAAATCGATGTACTGCTCACCGGCCGGAGACAGCCCCGACACCCGCACCGCCGAGGATTCCGGAATCTGCACCGTCGACTCGACATTCACGATGGCATTGACGCCGGCCGGGGTGATGTCGAGCCGTTCGACCCGGCCGATCTGCACACCCCGTAGAGTCACGTCCTGGTTGGGCAGCAGCCCCGCCGACTCCGGCAACTCGACGGTGAGCCGGTAGCTCGACGCGAACGGATTCACCCGTAAGGCACCGAACAACAGGTACGCGACCGCGACGACGAGCGTCACGACCAGTGCGAGCGCCGACAGCCAGGTGCGACGCCGATAGCCGTACCGGACGACACCGACGATCCGGTCCGCGGCACCGGCGATCATCGTGGAGCCTCTGCCGGCAGAAGGGCCGGTGCTTGTGCCGGTGCCGGTGCTTGTGCCGGTGCTTGAGCCGGTGTCGCCGCCGGGGGGACGGCGATGATCTCGCCGGGTTCGGTCGGGCTGGGGATCACCGGGATCTGCGGGACGCCGGGCCCCTTGCCCACGACCCGCTCCTGCAGCCGCCACAGTGTGTACTTCAGCGTGCCGACCAGCTGATGCCAGTCGTGCCGCTTGGGTCCGTGCAATCCGGAGTCACCCGCGAACCCGATGTCGGGGATCGATCCCAGGACCAACCGGTCGAAGCTGGCATCCAGCGCGATCGCGTTGCTCGTCATCGACTTGATGAACGGCGGCATCAAGCGGTTGAGCGCATACAGGGTGGCATCCGGCGCCACCGCGACGTCGTTCCAGGCGCCGGCGATGGTGTTGGCGTCCGCGATCACGCTGCGTCCCGTGGTGTCGGTTCCTGCGATCGACGGGAACTTGCGCAACTGGTCGGAGACGTCGCCGACCTGGGTCAGCAGATCGGCGATCTGCGTGGTGTGGGCCGCCAGCGTGTCGGTGGCCGGACGCGCCTGCGCCATCACGTCGCTGATCACCTGGTTCTTGGCCGCGATCTCCGAGGCCAGCCGTGAGGTCTCGGTCATCGCGGTCGAGATCTCTTCCGATCGGGCGTTGAGCTTGCCGAGCGTCCGGTTGGTCTTGTCGATCAGGTTGCCGAACGCCTGGCCCTGGTCACCGGTCGCCTTACCCAGACCGTTGATGATGTTGGTGAAGTTGCGCACCGCACCGCCGTTGACCAGGATCGCCGCGGAGCCCAGCACCGATTCGACGGTCGCGGCGGCCGTCGTCGAGTCCAATCCGATGGTGTCGCCGTCCTTGAGCAGCGGGACACCCGGTTCGACGCGGCTGGGCGGTTTGATGGCGATGAACACATCTCCGAGTGGGGTCGCCGATCGCAGTTCGGCGGTGCTGCCCTGCGGCAGCGCCACCCCGTCCATGATCCGCAGGGTGGTCACCGCGGTGTAATTGCGCGCCGCGATCGACTCCATCTGACCGACGTCCGCACCGGCGAGTTTCACCTTCGCGTTGGCCGGCAGATTCAGGGCGTTGGTGAACACCGCATTCAGCCGATATCCGCCGGATCCCACGTTGGGTGCCGGGAGCGGCAAGCTGGCCAAACCCTCAGTGGCACAACCGGAAACGGTAAGACAGGTGGCCATCGCCAGGGCCGCGGCAACCCTGCGGCGACTCCTGATCGTCGCCATCACTTCTGCCCCATCGCCGCGAGCCCATCCAGCATGTAGCTCAACCCGAAATCCGGTCCGAAGTCCTGCAGAGTTCCCGTGCTGCACCCTAGTTGCCGCAGGCCCATCATGTTGCAGACCTCCTTGATCAACTGGTTGTCGAACAAGACCTTGTCGGTGACCACCTTCACCCTCAGGGCACCGTTCTTCTGGTCGGCCACGTTGTAGAGGTTGTCGAGCGTCATGGGCGCGACGTCGAGCAACTCCATGAGATCGCGCTCGTGATCGACGGCGGTGTTCAGCACGACATCGCCATTGGCCACCAGATCCTTGATGGAATCCCGGTGGGTTTCCAGCACCTCGCCGGCCTGGTCGAGCACTTCGTTGATCTTCTTACCGGTGGTGCCGCTGCCGAGATCCTCGTCAGCCAGGATCTGGCTCAGTGCGCGCACCGACGAGCCGAACTCCCGCATCATCGCGTCATTGCGCGCGGCGGCATCCGACAGCGAGCTCACATTGCGGACGATGGTGGTCAGCTGGTCCTTGGTCACGGTGCCCCGATCGGAGCTGAGCCGCAGCGCATTCGACAGTTCGCCGAGTGCGTCCTTCATCTGCTGGCCGTTGCCGTCGACGACAGCGGCGCTCCCGTCGACCACGTCGGCGATCGGCCCGTTGCCCTTCCCGTCCCCGCGCAGCGAGACCGCGAGCTTGTCGAGAACGTCGAGCACACGGGCGAATTCGACCGGTGTCCGGGTCCGGTTCAAGCCGATGGTGTCGCGGTTCTGCAATGTGGGGCCGTCCTGATACGGCGGCGTCAACTCGATCTGCCGATCGGTCAGGATCGAGTTCGAGATAGTGGCGGCTTGCACATCGGCGGGAATCTTGACGTCCTTGTCGACGGTGAAATCGACTTCGACGTATCCACCCTTCGGGGTGATCTTGGTGACCTTGCCTACCGGCATCCCGAGCACTGCCACCGTGTTGCCCTCGTACAGGCCTGCCGCGCTGTCGAATTGAGCGGTCACGGTGATGGTGTCGAGCCGGTCCGTGGTGAATCGCACGGCCATGGCGGTAACCACCACCGCCACCGCCACACCGATGGCGGCGATCGCGATGATCCTGGATCTGGCGCTTCTCACCCTCGCTCCTCGCGTGCGCGGCTCATTTGCAGTCCTGGAAGTACTCGATCAGGCCGAACTGCTTGGCTCGACCGCTGATCGCACACATCCAGGAGTCGATCAGCAGGCCGTTAGAGGCGTTGAAGTCGATCGCGTTACCGGTGCCGGTGATGTTGGTCAGGTTGCGCAGCGCGATCGGCGCGGTCTGCAGGATGCTGCGCACCATGGCGTCGTTCTTTCCGAGCAGGGTGGACAGTTCGCGCAGATTGGTGAGCAGCTCCTCCAACTCGGGACGGTCGTCGATCACCGTGCCGCTCAAGTTCTGCACCAGGTTCGTGAGCGCGTCCATCATCGCCTGGAACGTGGCGCGTCGTGCGACGAACTCCCCGAGCAGCGAATTGCCCTGATCCACCAGATTTCCGATGGTCGCCTGCTGGCGGCGCAGCGTGGTGCTGACCATCTCGGTCGTCTTCAGCAGCTCACCCAACTGGTCACGGCGCTGCGCGATGATCGTCGACAGTGTGTGGGTGTTCTCCAGCGCCTGCGGGACCACCGGGGGCAGGGTTTCCAACTGCTTGCCCAGGATCGCCAACGTCTTGGCGAACTGGTCGGAGTCCACCTGCTCGTAGGTGGTGGCGACGTCGGACAGCGCCTCTTGCAGGTCGTAGGGCACCTCGGTGTGCGTCAGGTCGAAGGTGTTGTCCGGCAACGATCCCGGACCGTCGGGATAGATCGCGAGGTAGCGTGATCCCAGGATCGTGGTGACCTTGATCGAGGCCCGTGAATCCTCGCCCAGGACGACGTCGTCGCGGATTTTCAGACCCGCCTCGACATGGTCCCCGGCGAGCTCCATGCTCGTCACCTCCCCTACCGGGATGCCGGCGACGGTGATCGGCTGGCCCGGTTGCAGCGCTGCGGCCTGCAGGAAGCGCGCGGTGTAGTGGCGGTAGCCGAAATCGGCGACTCTGAACAGCAGCAGCGTCGCGACGAGCACCACGACCACCGCGACGGCGACGACACCCAGCCAGATGGCGCTGTAGCTCTCCAGCGGGCGCCGCCGGCGCCGCGTCTTCGGGGTTTGATCAGCCATTGGCCATGTTCCTGCACTTCGGGGTGTAACGGGCTTTGTTGCCGGGCGTGGCGGCGGCCACGACGATCGGGGTGACGTCGTTGAGTCCCGGGAAGAATGCGGTGCCGTCCAGGTTGCACGCGTAGGCGTTGGCGTAGGTGCCTTCACCGGTGATGCGCGCGAACCCCTTGAGCAGCAGCGGAAGATTGGCGCCGACGAACGCCAACTGCGGTTCGATCCCGACCATGTGCTTGGCGAACCCGGGCTGGCGCTGCACGAGTTCGTTCAGCGGCGTGTACACCTCGTCGGAGATCGTCGAAAGTTGGCGCATCACTTTGGCGATCGAGCCCATCGAATCGATCAGTTCGGGGCGCCGTGCGTCGAAGGTCGACACCACCGACCGGGCCTGGCCGACGATGTGGTCGAGATCGTCGTTGTGCCTGGCGAGATTGGCCACCACCACGTTCAGGTCGGTGATCACGCCGCCGAGTTCCTCGTCCCGGCCGGCGAACGCGTCGGTCAGCTGTGCCGTCTGGTCGATCAGCGCGGTGATCGAGCCCTCGTCGCCCTGCAGCGACTGGATGACGCCCTTGGTGAGGTTGTCGGCGTGCTTCGGGTCGAGCACGCTGAACAGCGGCTCGTATCCATTGAGCAGCGTGCCCACATCGAAGGACGGATCGGTCTGTTCGACCGGGATGACGCTGCCGGCCGGAAGCGGTTCCGGCTCGCCCAGGTTACCCAGCGACAGCCCGAGGTACCGCTGCCCGACGATGTTCTGGTAGGTCACCGACGCCACCGTGCTGCCCAGCACCTGCTGGTCGGCCTGCACCACGAAGGAAACCTTGGCCTGTTTGCCTTGCAGCTCAATGCTTTCCACCCGGCCCACCCGCACGCCGGCCATTCGCACGTCGTCGCCTTCGCGCAGCCCGAACACGTCGGTGAAGATCGCCGCATACGGCACCGTGGATCCGGCGACGTCGCGGCGCAGCGTGACATAGACCAGCCAGGTCAACGTCACGGCCACCGCCATGAACAGCGACAGCCCGACCAGTGCGCCACGGGATCTCATCGGGGCTCCTCTTCCGGGGCCGGCGGTGCCGGCGAGACCGTGGTCCCGCGGGCGACCGGCCCGAGCAGCAACTGGGTCGCCGGAGTGACCGGCCGGCCGGTGATGACGCTGAGCGTCGTGCGCTCATACGGGCTGCCGACGGGGCCGACGTTCCCGCCGAACGACCCCGGCTGAGCCGGCAATACAGCAGACGCCGGGGCGGCTTCGGCGGGCAGCGGCGGGGCCGGCGCGGGAGCAGCCGGAGCCGGTCCGATGGGAGGCGGCGGCGGACGTCGGGGCGAGTCAGCGGGTTTGGGCGCCACCGGCGCCAGCGGAGACTGATTCACCGGAGGCGGCGGTATCGGGATCAGCGCGTCGTTCGCCGTTCCGGGAACCGGAGGCGCAGGCGACATCCACGGCGGCAGTGGCGGATTGGGGTCGGCCAGGTTCGGATTCGGGTTGATCAGCGGCGGTCCCACAGCCACCAGGTTCCCGTTCTCACCGACCACGGTGCCCGGCGGGGGCGCCAGATCCGCGGGCGGCTGATAGTTCTGCGGCAACAGCACATCCGGCAACTCCGGCCGTGTGACCACCAGCGGTGCGGTGTAACAGCTCGGCCCCTTCAATTCCCCGTATCGCGGGCAGTCGGCGCGGGTGTAGGTGTAGGTCGGGGTCAGCGAGATATTCATGCGCATGTTGCCGATATCGCGCTCGGGTCGCCACACCTCGTTGAAGAACTTGTCGGACAGCCCGTTGATCTTGAGGAACGCCGGCAGCCAGTGATGCGACGTGTCGGCCAGATTCCCGATGACCGGCGTCAGCTCCGACGTGATCTTGACCAGCCGGTCGGTGTGGTTGTTCAGCGCGGTGTGGGTGGTCCCCATGGTGTGCAGACCGCTGCTGACCAGCGCGTCGAGCTGAGCCCTCTGCTCCACCAGGGTCCGCATCGGTCCGACCGCGATGTGCAACGCGTCCAACAACTCCGGCGCGGTCGCCCGCAGTCCCCTGGTGGCGTCGACCAGAGCCGACACCGTGGTCGGCCCGGGATCGGTCGCGACGATCCCGTCGATCTCGTCGACGAGCCGGCTCAGCTGTGCACCGCCGGCGAGCAGCTCGCTGCGGCGGTCCTCGGTCGCCGCGTTCACCGCGGCCAGGATGCCCACCGTCTTGTCCTCGCGGCCGCGCCCGGTGGCCGCCAGGATGTCGCGCAATTTGCTGATCGTGGTCTGGAACAGCACGGTGGGCAGTTCGGTGTCCTCCGGGATGTGCGCACCGGCGGTGATTGCCGCGCCCGGGCTCACCCCCTCCGGCGAACGGTCCACCAGCTGCACCGATGAGACCGCGAACACGTTGCTGGGCACCACCCTTGCGGTGACGGTGGCCGGTATCGACGCGGCGTACTCCGGGTTCAGGTTGATGTGAACGAAATTCGGGTTGCCGTGCGCGGCCGGCGTGACACTGTCGACGGCGCCCACCAACACGCCGTGGTACTTGACGTCGGAGCGTTGCGGCAGCCCGTCGCCGACGTTGACGAGATTCGCGACGACGCGGACGAACGGGTCGAGGCGGCCCGTCGCCTTGACCAGCAGGGTCGACGTGATCAGCGCTGCCACAAGGACAACCGCGATTCCCCCACCGAACAACTGGCGATCGGTGGGTCCGCGCCCGTCCAGGTCAAAGGAATTCGCCACCTACCCTCCGAACCTCGCTCCGGCGTCGACGTTCCACAGCGCCATGGTGAGCAGCATGTTGACGATGATCACCACGGTGATACTGGCCCGCATGGCGTGTCCGGCGGCAACGCCGACGCCCTCGGGGCCGCCGCTGGCGTAGAAGCCGTAGTAGCACTGGATCGTCGTGGCGATCCACACGAAGACGATGGCCTTGAGCAGCGAGTAGAGGATGTCCTGACCTGACAGCATGAGCGTGAAGTAGTGCAGGTACGAGCCCGTCGCCCCGCCGCTGATCACCCGCACCACCACCTGCGTCGTCAGATAGCTGACCGCCAGGCAGACGACGTAGAGCGGGATGACCGCGATCACCGAGGCCATCAGCCGGGTGGTCACCAGATACGGGATCGGCCGGATGGCAAGGGAATCCAGCGCGTCGATCTCCTCGGCGATGCGCATGGACCCCAGCTGCGCGGTGAACCGGCAGCCGGCCTGGGTGGCGAACGCCAACGACAACGCGATCGGGGCCAACTCGCGGGTGTTCACCAGTGAGGAGATGATCCCCGTCGCCGGGCCCAGCCCCAGCAGGTCCAGGAAGTTGTATCCCTCGATGCCCACGAGCGCACCCACGGTGACACCGAGAACGATCGCCACCCCCGCGGTTCCGCCGCCCACCACCAGAGAGCCGTTGCCCCAGGCGATGTCGGACAGCAGGCGGACGAACTCGGCGCGGTAGTGCCGCAGCGCCAACGGGATCGCCACGATCGCCCGCACGAAGAACACCAGCATGTGGCCGAGCCGCCCGATCGGCGGCGTGACCTTCCCGCAGAGGCGGACGAACGGGGCCAGCAGCGGCGGTACGAAGGTCGACGCCATCTCAGAGCCCAACCCTCGGGAACAGCATGATGTAGAGCTGGCTGATCGCGACGTTGACGACCATGAGGATGAGGATCGACTCGACCACGGCGGCATTCACTGAATTCGCGACGCCGGTGGGGCCGCCCACCGTGGCCAGCCCCTTCTGACACGACACCACGGCGACGATGGCGCCGAAGATCACCGCCTTCACCAGCGCCACGATCATGTCGCCGGTCGTCGTGAACGAGGCGAAGGTGGCGACGAAGCTGCCCGGAGCACCGTTCTGGAAGTACACGTTGAACAGGTAGCTGGCGAGAAAGCCCACGAAGCACACGACTCCGGTGAGCGCCACGCCGATCATGATCGCCGCCGCGAAGCGCGGGACCACCAGGCGGCGGATCACCGAGACACCCATGACCTCCATCGCGTCGATCTCCTCGCGCATCGTGCGCGATCCGAGGTCGGCGGTGATGGCCGAGCCGACCGCCGCGGCCATCAGGATCGCCGCGGTCAGCGACGCGGCCTGCCGGATCACCGCCAGCCCGCTCGCGGCGCCGGCGAGCGAGGTGGCGCCCACCTGGCCGGCCAACAGCGCGAACTGGATCGACAGCGTCACCCCGATGGGCAGCGCCACCAAAACGGTCGGCAACACCGCCGTCCCCGCCATGAACGCGCCCTGCCGGATGAACTCCTGCCACTGAAAGCGCCCGGTGAACAGGTCGATCAGGAAATACTGGAGGGTGCGAACACCGAGGATGAACTGGTTGCCGACCGTCGCCAACGACGCCAGCGGGTGACGCTTGACGTAGCCGCCGGCCCAGTCGGTGATGACGGTGGCTCCGTCACCCTTTGCGTCGGCGCTCATCCGCGCTGAACGACCATTTACTTAATGCCTTCGATTTTGCTCGTGCCAACCTCGGTGGTCGGCGTGTTTTCTGCAGTTGAGAGCGTTAATTGACGCCTGCGGCACCCGCCGAACCCGTCGCATTCCCGCCCTGTCGGCATGAGTATGCCCATTAGCTTCTCCGATAGGCAAGGAATCAGCAAAATCCCCGCCTGCGGCGGACGAATTTCTGACACGAGCGGCGGCTCGCATTCAATTCGCGTTCTGAGGCGCTGGTCACCGCGACGGGAAACGGTCCGGCGGCGGGGCCGGCCAGGGTCGCAGATAGTTCAGTGCCATCAGCGTGATCTCGTCGATGAACTTCTCCCGCTCGATCGGCGGCTGGTCGAGGATGTAGCGCACACAGAGGTGTTCGACCATCCGAACCAGCATCCAGGCCGCGGTGTCGAGTGTCGCGTCGGCCCGGACCTGCCGCTTGTTGATCGTCAGATAGGCCACCGTCAGCTCTCCGATGCGCTGTTCGAACGCGACCAGCTTGCTGGCCGCACCCAATCGCGGCGTCTGTTCCATCACCGCCCGCAGGAACTCGGGGTGCATTTCGAGAGCGTCGACCAGTGCGGCGATCGACTCGCGGACGTAGTCGGGCGCGGGCTGGTCCAGCCGCTCGGACACCCGCGCCGCCACCCGGGCGGACAACTGGTCGCTGAACCGGTCGATGACCGCGGCGGCGATCGCGTCTTTGTTCGGAAAGTACTGATAGAGCGACCCCGGGCTGATGCCCGCCGCGGCGGCGATGCGGTTGGTCGAGGCGCCGTCAAATCCATGCGTGATCAGCATCTGCTCACCGGCGTCCAGGATGCGGTCCACCATGGCGCGGGACCGTTCCTGGCGGGGCGCCCGACGGAGCCGGGACGACGGATCAGCGCTCATGCGTACGCGAATTGAACGCGAATGATCGCTCGTGTCAGCATGGCGCCATGGTGACACAGGAAACCGCCGCCGTATACCCCCGCCGGTTCATGGAGGGGGAACGGCGCAACCGCAGGATGGGTCGGCCGCTGCGCGCACTCACCCGTACCGTCCGGCTCGACTCGACGCTGACCACCAAAATCGGCAGGCGCCTCATGCACCGCGACGAGGTCGGGGCGGCGCTGGTGGCGGCGATGAAATCCGAGGGCCCCGACCGGGTGAGCATGGGCCAGTTCAAGCTGGCCCTCGAGCACGGTGTCGACGCCGTGCCGAATTGCCCCGCACCGCTGCGCGACTTCTTCGCCGTCGTCGAGAACACCCCGGCCTGGGTCGATTTCGACCTCGTCAACCGGGGTGCCGCCGCGTACCGGCGCCTCGGCACCAACGCCGCAGACGTGATGCTGCAGCTGTCGCTGATCGGCGGGTACCGGTTCGGCGGTCCGACCGACCTGCTCGTCGAAACCGGCGGGCTGACCGGCCGCACGACCGTGCGACGGCTGGCCGAGACCCAGAAGTGGGCCGTCGCCGTCTCCGAGCCCGATGCGATGCGCCGCGACGGCGAAGGCTTCAAACTCACCGTGCACGTTCGGTTGATGCACGCACTGGTCAACCATCAGTTCGAGCGCAACGGCCGCTGGGACATCGAGCGTTGGGGGCTGCCGATCAACCAGACCGACCAGGCCGCGACCCTGGGCCTGTTCAACGGTGCCTTACTGCTCGGGGTGCGGATGCTGGGTGTGCGCGTCAGCCCCGCCGAGTCCCGCGCCATCATGCATCTGTGGAAGTACGTCGGCTGGCTGATGGGAGTCGACGAGGACTGGTTATGCGACAACGAAGCTCAGCAGCACCGGCTGAACTACCACCTGCTGGTCACCCAGTCCACCGTCAGCGCCGCCGGGCCGGCACTGGCCAATGCGATCGTCGACGCACAGCGCGAGCTGCACTACCCCAACGCCGCCGCGCTGCGCGGCGCCTACCACCGGGCCAGGCTGCTGAGCATGCTGCGGTTCTTCCTGCGCGCCGAGGGCATGGCCGACCTGGAACTACCGCGGGCACTGCCCTGGGCCGTGCTGCCGGCGATCGCCAAGAACACCGTCCGCTATCAACTGCTGTCCCGCACCTGCCGGGGCCGGGCCTACCTGGAGCGGTGGGGCGACCGGTCACGGAATCGCCAGCTGGACAAGTACTTCGGGGAGCAGCAGCATGACGTCGGCCGACTCCCCGGCTGAGGACGCCCTCGGTCCGTCGTCGCTGCTGTGGCGCTGGGCCGGGGACATGCGCATCGCGTTCGAAGGCGGCACCGCGGGGTTGCTGCAGACGATGCACCCGGCGATCGGGCAGGGGCTGATCGACCACTCCGACTTCTTCGACGACCCCGTCGACCGCGTCTTCCGTTCACTGCCAGGCATTCTCGGCACGGTGTATGACGGGGACCTGGCCGAGGCGACGGGACTGCGAGTCCGCGACTTTCACCACGACATCAAGGGCACCCTGGCGGACGGGCAGCGCTATCACGCGCTGCACCCGGAGACGTTCTGGTGGGCGCACGCAACCTTTCAGCGGATGGTGGATCGGCTGGCGATGCACTGGGACTCGCACGGGCTGACCACACAGGAGAGCGAGCAGCTCTACGCCGAGGGCCGCGAGTGGTACCGCCGCTACGGGATGACCGCGAGCGTCGTGCCCGCCGATCGCGCCGCGTTCGAAGGCGAGGTGGACCGCTACTGCCGTGAGGTGCTGCAGCCCAACCCGGCGTCGGATTATCTGATCGAGTTCATCGGCAGGCGGGCGATCCCGGACATGAGTGCCTCCCCCGATTATCCGAGCCATCCCCGGCTGCGTCCGCTGGCCGACGCGCTGCTGCCCACCCTGCCGGTGCGGATGGCGCTGGCCCCGCCGATGCAGCTGCTGATCTTTGGCGGCCTGCCCGCCCTGGTGCGGGACCGCTTCGGCATCCGCTGGACGCGCGGCGACGAACGGCGCTACCGCGCGATCCGGTCGGCCATCCGCACGGGCTGGCGGTATCTGCCCGGGTCGCTCGCGTGGTATCCGGCGGCGCGCAAAGGTTGGCTGCGGGAGCTGGGTCACGTCCCGGCCCGCTTCTGACCGTCCGCCGCCGAACTCGCATTCCACGCGCAAAAGTTCGCCGTAGCCCCACGTGGAATGCGATTTCGCGGGGACCGGCTGACTGGAATTGGAACACGTTCTAGTCTGGTCGGCATGAGTGATCAGCTGCGCCATTTCCTCCACTCCGGCCACCTCACCGTCGGCGCGCTCAAGCGCCACAAGGACAAGCCGGTGCTGTTCCTCGGGGACACCACCCTGACCGGCGGCGAGCTGGCCGACCGCATCAGCCAGTACATCCAGGCGTTCGAGGCGCTGGGGGCGGGAACCGGCGCGGCGGTCGGACTGCTGTCGCTGAACCGTCCCGAGGTGCTGATGATCATCGGCGCCGGCCAGACACAGGGTTATCGCCGCACCGCGCTGCATCCGCTGGGCTCCCTCGACGACCACGCCTACGTGCTGTCCGACGCCGAGGTCACGTCGCTGATCATCGACCCCAACCCGATGTTCGTCGAACGTGCCCTCGGCCTCGTGGAGAAGGTGCCGTCGCTCAAGCAGGTGCTGACCATCGGGCCCGTCCCGCCCGAATTCGCCGCCGCCGGCGTGACCGCTGTGGATCTGACCGCCGAGGCCGCCACGTACCCGGCCAAGCCGCTGGTCGCCGCCGACCTGCCGCCCGACCACATCGGCGGCCTGACCTACACCGGCGGCACCACCGGTAAGCCCAAGGGCGTCATCGGCACCACGCAGTCGATCACCACCATGACCACGGTGCAGCTGGCCGAGTGGGAATGGCCGGAGAACCCGCGCTTCCTGATGTGCACGCCGCTGTCTCACGCCGGTGCGGCGTTCTTCACGCCGGTGATCGTCAAGGGCGGCGAGCTGATCGTGTTGACGAAGTTCGATCCGGCCGAGGTGCTGCGCGTCATCGAGGAGCAGAAGATCACCGCGACGATGCTGGTGCCGTCGATGATCTACGCGCTGATGGACCACCCGGATTCGCACACCCGCGACCTGTCGTCGCTGGAGACGGTGTACTACGGCGCCTCGGCGATGAACCCGGTGCGCCTGGCCGAGGCGATCCGCCGGTTCGGGCCGATCTTCGCGCAGTACTACGGCCAGTCCGAGGCGCCGATGGTGATCACCTACCTGTCCAAGAAGGACCACGACGAGAAGCGGCTGACCTCGTGCGGGCGGCCGACGCTGTTCGCCAAGGTGGCGCTGCTCGGCGAGGACGGTCAGCCGGTGCCCCAGGGTGAGGTCGGCGAGATCTGCGTGGCGGGGCCGCTGCTATCGGGCGGGTACTGGAACCTGCCGGAGGCGACGGCGGAGACGTTCCGGGACGGCTGGATGCACACCGGCGACCTGGCCCGGGAAGACGAGGACGGCTTCTACTACATCGTCGACCGCACCAAGGACATGATCGTCACCGGCGGGTTCAACGTGTTCCCCCGCGAGGTGGAAGACGTCGTGGCCGAACATCCTTCGGTGTCCCAGGTGTGCGTCATCGGCACCCCGGACGAAAAGTGGGGCGAGGCGGTGACGGCCGTGGTGGTGCTGCGGCCCGATGCCGACCGTTCCGAGTCCGCCGTCGCGACGATGACCGCCGAGATCCAGGAGTCGGTCAAGGAGCGCAAGGGTTCGGTGCAGTCACCCAAGCAGGTGATCGTGGTGGACTCGGTACCGGTGACCGCGCTGGGCAAGCCGGACAAGAAGGCCGTGCGGGCGCAGTTCTGGGAAGGCGCGGGGCGTTCAGTCGGCTGAGCCGACGCCTGCCAGGATCCGGTCCAGGAACTCCCCTGCCGTCCGGCCGGCTCGTTCAGCGTCTCCGGCGGCGATCTGATCGAGCAGCACGCGGTGATCGCAGCGGTCTACCGGCACATGCTGCGTCGTCACGACGCTGGCGGTGACCGCCTCCATGAGTCCGCAGTAGAGCTCGATGAGGGTGCGGTTGCCGGAGGTGCGCACCACGGCGAGGTGGAACTGGGCGTCGACGCGGGCGTACCCCTCGGTGTCGCCGGCGGCCCTGTGCTTGTCGCGGCGGGCCAGCAGTGCGCGCATCTGGTCGACGTCGGCCTTTGTGCGATGGGCGGCGGCCAGGCGTGCGGCCTCCACCTCGAGCGCCCTTCGCACTTCGAGCACTTCGCGCAGTTCGGTGCCGCACAGGCGGCGCAACGCTCCGGACACCTCGCTGGTGGCGCGCACGTAGGTGCCGTCACCCTGACGGACCTCGAGGATTCCGGCGTGTGCCAGCGCGCGGACCGCCTCACGTACCGTGTTGCGTCCGACCCCGAGTGTCTGGACCAACACGGTTTCGTTGGGTATCCGCTCCCCGACCGGCCATTCGCCGGCGAGGACGGCATGCCTGAGTTGCTCGATGACCTGCTCGACCAGACCTGCCCGACGCGCAGTGCTCAATGGCACACGTAAACCCTTTCGTCCAATCATGGGATGTATGGCACGGTAGCAAGATGCACACCGACCGGCAGACCATCACCGCGGATTCGACGTCCCACGCGTCGAGCCGGGTACCCGGAGTCGCCGGCGGCGTGTTACTGGCGCTGGCCGTTGTGCTCACCGCGCTGAACCTGCGTCCCGCCGTCACCAGCATCGCGACCGTGCTGGGGGACATGCGCGCCGAGCTGGGGGTCTCGGCCACCTGGGCCGGACTGCTGACCACACTTCCGGCGCTGTGTTTTGCCGGCGCCGGCTTCGCCGCACCATGGCTGGCGTCCCGCATCGGCCTCGGACGGACCATCTCGGCGGCCATGGTGGCCCTGACCGCGGGTCTTGCGTTGCGCGTGGTGGACGGACCCCGGGTCGTCCTGGGCGCCACGCTGGTCGCGTGCGCCGGCATCGCCCTGGCCAACGTTCTGATCCCGGTCGTCATCAAGGGATCGTTCCCCGCCCGAATCGGGCTGATGACCGGCATCTACACCGCGGCGCTGCAAGGCGGCGGAGCGCTCGGATCGGCGGCCACGCCCGGCCTGGAGGCTCCGCTGGGCAGCTGGCGCGAGGCGCTGGCCGCCTGGGCGGTCGTCTCGTTCCTCGCGCTCGCGGTGTGGATCCCGGCCACGCGCCGGCACCGCGACGCCTGGGCGGCCCACACTCGGCCCACCGCCGGGCGTCGGTCACTGCTCGGCAACCCGCTGGCCTGGACGGTCACCGCGTTCTTCGGCAGCCAGTCGTTCCTGGCCTACATCGTGATGGGGTGGCTGCCCCAGGTCTTCATCGACAACGGCGTCGACAAGGTCAACGCCGGCCTTCTCGTCGGGCTGACCTCGCTGATCGGTGTTCCGTTGTCGCTGCTGATCGCACCGCTGGCCGCGCGCAGACCCAGCCAGAGCGCATGGATCGTCGCGGTCGGGGTGTTCGGGTTCGCCGGGGCGGTGGGCCTGATGGTGGCGCCGGGCGCACAGCCGCTGCTGTGGAGCGTGTTGATCGGCATCGGGATGAGCGCGTTCTCCATGGCGCTCGCGGTGCTGGGTCTGCGTGCCCGCACCGCCGAGGAGACCGCTCAACTGTCGAGCATGGCGCAGGGGTTCGGGTATCTCGTCGCCGGAACCGGACCGTTCCTGTTCGGACTGCTGCACGACGTGTCGCACGGGTGGACGGTGCCGTGGGTGATGTTCCTGGCCGTGTACGCCGTGCAGATCGTGGCCGGCGCGCTGGCCGGGCGCGGCCGCTACGTGTGAGGACGCCGGGGTACAGGATGGTGACGAAATTGTTGAGTTTGTGGTCGAGGCCGGATGTGCGCGGGGTGCTGGGCGGCTGACTCCGTCGGCGCGAGCGTGCGTCGTTGCCGGATTTCTCGCGGCGTGTCGGCTGCCGACACGCACCCTCGCCCTCGGAAGGTGGGAGAGAGGGTCAGGCGCCGGGGACGGCGGTGCGGGCGGCCACCGACGTCGCGCCGGCGGTGTCGAACACGTCGATCACCACGTCGGTGTCGCGGTACCCGCCCAGATGATGCAGTCCGTCGGTGGCGCCGATGATGTCGTGGGCGTGGTCGCCGTTCATCAGATAGTCCTCGACGTCGTGGCGCCAATGTGCGGCGAGCACGGTCGCCGCCGGTCGCAGGCGGGGTACCTCACGGTCCAGGACCTCCCGCAACGTCGCCGGCGCGAGGTAGTAGCAGACCTCCGAAAGCACCACCAGGTCGAAAGGCCCGGCGGGCCAGGGCCCATCGAGTGAGCCGCGCAGCAGCGTCACCTTGTCCCGCACACCTGCGCCGAGCAGTCGGCGGTGTGTGGAATCCAGTGCCGCCACACTGACGTCGGAGCTGGTGAGGTGATCACAGCGGCCGGTCAGCCTCTGGGTGAGCACGCCGACCGAACAGCCCGGCTCGAAGGCATGCCGGTAGCGGGCGTACGGCAGCAATGCCACGGTGATGTCGTACTTGCGCCGCTCATACCACCGGCTTTCCAGCCGCCATGGGTCGGCCACCTGCGCATACATGCGGTCGAAATAGCTGTCAGGAAGCCGGGGAGTCAGCGGAAGACCACCTCCCCCACCGCCAAGTGCCGCGACAGGACATACGGCGGCAACACCGGCTCCGCGCCGGGCGACGGTGGCGTGAACTGACTGAGAAAGCACTGCGCGGCAGTGAGTTTGCGTTGCGACGCGACCGGCGTGAGGGGCACGGTGTAGGTGCGCTGCCACGGCACCGCCCCGTCATCCGGCAGCGCCCAGTGCCACATCCACACCGGATACTCGACGAGCGTGACGCCGGTGCGCTGCGCGGCCACCGCGGCGGCCCGGCCGACGGCTTCGTGGTCAGGGTGCCCGTCGCCCCGCCATGTCGCGGCGCACCAGGTTCCCGGCGACCGGTCGGCCAGGATCTCTGTGAGCAGATCGGAGAGCCGCTGTTCGTGCTGCGCGAGCTGTCCGTCGGGCAGCCCCAAACTGATCGGCGGCGCTACCCCGAGAACCCTTGCCGCCCTGTGCAATTCGGCCCTGCGGGTCTTCTCCAGCCGATACCGCTGCAGCGGTGACGCATCCGGAAACGCGGCGCCGCCATCGCTGGACGACACGATCTGCACCGGCACACCGGCTTCGGCCAGCGATGCCACCGCCCCGCCGAATCCCAGGGTCTCGTCATCGGGGTGTGCGCCGACGACCACCAGTTCGGCGCAGTCGCGCAGATCGAGCCGGGGCAGCGACAAGCCGGCCGAAGTCCACACCTGTGCGGCGGTACCGCCTTCGGTGAGCGGGCAGGCGGCCAGCCTGGCGGTGTTGTCCAGCTGGGCGGTGGTCACGTCGCCTCCCCGGCCAGCGCGCCCAACCGCTCCAGATCGCGTTCGGCGTGACTTTGCCGGACGTAGACGCTCAGGTCGGCCACCCGCTGGGCGTGCACGGTGTCCGCGCACAACGGCGTCGGGCCGAGCGCGCGGGCGGTGCGGGTGAGGGTCTCGTCGACGGCTGTCTCCACCACGGCGCGCGCCCGGCGAGCCAGCAGTTCCGCGCGTCCGGCCTTGTCGGCCGGATCGGCGTCGACTTCGGCCGCGGTCACCGTCAGCGTCGCCGCGGCAGCGCTCAGGGCGGCGTCGACCGCACCCAGATGCGCCGCGGTGTGCGCGTCGCCCCGGCCGCCACGCACCCGGTCGTACAGCGCCGCGGCGACGGCCCGGGCGCCGCCCAGCCAGCACGCCGCCACCCCGACCGCACCGTGCCAGAAGCCGGGCCGGCTCAAGTACTCACCGGGTGCACCGACGGGGGTGGCCGGTGCGCCGTGGAATTGCACTGAGCGCGTGTCAGATTCGGCCATGCCCGCATTGCTCCACCGGCCGGGCAGCGCCCGCACCCCGGGGCCGGACAGGTCGACCCCGTACAGGCCACGCTCTCCTGACGGCAGTCTCGCGGTGACGAGCGCATGTGAGCACAACCCCGCCCCGGAGCACCACGTCTTGGTGCCTTCGAGCAGCACCTGGGCTCCCTCGACGATGGCGGTCAGTGATGCCTCGCTGGACTCGGCCGCCCACACCCCCCACAGCTGCCCCGGCGGCGGCGTATCTCCGCAGAGTTCGGCCAGGATGGCGACCGCGTCAGTGTGGGCCTCGGCCAATCGTGCTGCGGTGAGGTCGAGTTCGGCGAGCGCGGTGAGCTGCGCCCACCGTTGCGCGGTGCGGCCGCGGCCGGGGAGCGGCAGGTCCAGGTCCCCTGCGGCGAGCCAGTCGCGAACCAGGCCGGCGTTCACGCGCTCAGCCCCGTCGGACACGGGTCGTCCGAGTGATCGGCCCCATCGAGGTCACGCAGGTACTTCGCGAAACCGTTTGGGGCGCAGCCGTTCCGACGATCCGACGTCGCCACCGACAGACGCCGGTCGCGGTGCACCCGCAGTCCCGCCGTTTCGAACCGTTCCACCAGGTCGACGTCCTCACTGCTGGGCAACGCGCGGAAGCCGCCGACGCTCCAGTAGGCCGATGCCGCGAAACCCATGTTGGCGCCGTGGATGTGACCGTGGCCCTGTCCGGGGGCGCTCTTGGCACGGTAGGCACGCAGATACCGGCGCGCCAGCGCCGGCGAGAAGTGGCGCCACACCGGGACATGCACCACGCCGAGCACCATGTCCGCGTCTGCGTGACGGTCCGGATCGGTCATTCGGACCAGCCAATCGGAGTCCACGACGCTGTCGGCGTCGGTGGTCGCGTACCACGCGTCGGCTCCGACGAGGGCCGGCAGTGCGCGCGCGTATTCGAAGCCGGCGGCCCGGGCGGCCCCGACGTTGCCCGCCTCGATGGTGACGAAGTGAACGTCGGGGCCGAATCGCCCGGCCAGCGCGTCGCTGCCGTCGTCAGACGAGTCCAGGACGACGACCGTGGTGACCGGGTTCGGCACGCACAACGCCGCCGTCGTCACCGCGCGCAGGCAGCCCGGCAGGTGGACCGCCTCGTTGTGCGCGGGCACCACCACGACGACGGGTTCCGGCAGGTCGTCGAACACAGTCATGGGCGCTAGTTAGCCAATCAGCGAAGATTTCACACCTGGCAGGATGGTGGGGTGGCTGACCTGCAGGCGGTGCTGTTCGACTTCTCAGGGACGCTGTTCCG
The DNA here is from genome assembly GCF_054786995.1 of Mycobacterium sp. ZZG. Lineage (NCBI taxonomy): Bacteria > Bacillati > Actinomycetota > Actinomycetes > Mycobacteriales > Mycobacteriaceae > Mycobacterium > Mycobacterium sp. ZZG. Next base: position 74,244 of record NZ_JBTBFV010000005.1, on the reverse strand, counting down.
GCTCGAAGAGGACGACGGCTGGTTCGTCGAGATGGAGCTCGACAGCCCGATGACCCCCGAGGGCAACCGTGAGATCGACGAGCACGTGCAGGCCGAGTTGATACGCCGCCTGACCGCGCCGACCGGCCGGTCGGTGCCCATGACACCCGATGCGCTGCAGGCGTGGATGAACCGCGATCTGGCCCCGCACCTGCACCGTGAGGCCTATCTGCACGTGCTGCGTGAGTCAGGACTCGCCGATCACCACGCGGAGTCGCTGTACAGCAGGGTGATCGACCCGGCCTGCTGGACGCCGTACCCCGACACCGCGGCCGTGCTCGACGGTCTAAGCCGGCGCGGAATCAGAACCGCGGTGGTCTCCAACATCGCGTTCGACATCCGGCCCGCGTTCGATGCGCTCGGCGACCAGGCCCACGTCGACGAGTTCGTGCTGTCGTTCGAGGTGGGCGCCGTCAAACCCGATCCGGCGATCTTCCAGACCGCGCTGGATCGGCTGGGCGTGCCCGCCGAGCGGGCGCTGATGGTCGGGGACAGCGACGAAGCCGACGGCGGTGCCCGCGCGCTGGGGTGCGCGTTCGCGCTCGTCGATCCGTTGCCCACCCGGGAACGCAGGGACGGGTTGCTCGCGGCCCTGCGGGCCCACGGCATCCAGCTGTGACGACCGGGCCCTGGTGACCGGATCCCATCCCGACGAGTTCGAAGCGTTGGTCGGGCGCTGCCCGGTATTCCGCTTCGATAACGTTTGAGAGGTGTCTGACCCTGCGAGCAATCCGTTCGACGCCGGCCTGTGGGAGCCGGTGGCCGGTTTCGATGACCTGACCGACATCACCTACCACCGCCACATCGATGGCGGTGAACGCAAGCCGACGGTCCGGGTGGCCTTCGACCGCCCCGAGGTGCGCAACGCGTTCCGCCCGCACACCGTCGACGAACTCTACCGCGTCCTCGACCACGCCAGGATGTCCTCCGACGTCGGGGTGGTGCTGCTGACCGGCAACGGACCCTCGCCGAAGGACGGCGGCTGGGCGTTCTGCTCCGGCGGCGACCAGCGCATCCGCGGCCGCAGCGGCTACCAGTACGCGTCCGGGGAGACCGCCGAGACCGTGGACCCGGCGCGGGCCGGACGGCTGCACATCCTCGAGGTGCAGCGGCTGATCCGGTTCATGCCCAAGCCGGTGATCTGTCTGGTCAACGGATGGGCGGCCGGCGGCGGGCACTCGCTGCACGTGGTGTGCGACCTGACGCTGGCCAGCCGCGAGCACGCCCGCTTCAAGCAAACCGACGCCGACGTCGGCTCCTTCGACGGCGGCTACGGTTCGGCGTACCTGGCCCGCCAAGCCGGCCAGAAATTCGCCCGTGAGATCTTCTTCCTGGGCCGGCCCTACACCGCCGAGCAGATGCACGCGATGGGCGCGGTGAACGAGGTGGTCGACCATGCCGAGCTGGAAAATGTCGCGCTGCAATGGGCTTCAGAGATCAACGGCAAGTCGCCGCAGGCCATCCGGATGCTCAAGTACGCGTTCAACCTGCCCGACGACGGCCTGGTGGGCCAGCAGCTGTTCGCCGGTGAGGCCACCCGGCTGGCGTACATGACCGACGAGGCGGTCGAGGGCCGCGACGCGTTCCTGGAGAAACGCGACCCGGACTGGTCGCCGTTCCCCCGCTACTTCTAGGCACCGAACCCCGTGGACGTGCAAGGCGATTTCGCGCTGGAAATAGACTCCGGTCCGTGAGTAGCAGGAACCCGCTGCGGCGGCTGGCCGAGCAGGTCGTGCTGACCAGCATGCGCCCCCCGATACTTCCCACGCTGCTGAACCGGGCCGGCCGGCAGCTCGTCGACCTGAGAGGCAAGCGCGTTCTGCTGACCGGGGCATCGTCGGGCATCGGTGAGGCCGCCGCGGAGAAGCTGGCCCGCCGCGGAGCCACCGTCGTCGTGGTGGCCCGGCGCGGTGACCTGCTCGACGAGGTCGTCACCCGCATCACCGCCGCCGGCGGGCAGGCGAGCGCGCACGCGTGCGACCTGTCCGACCTGGACGCCGTCGACGCGCTCGTCGCGACGGTCTCCGACCAGCTCGGCGGTGTCGACATCCTGGTCAACAACGCCGGACGGTCCATCCGACGGCCGCTGGAGGAGTCGCTGGAGCGCTGGCACGACGTCGAGCGCACCATGATGCTGAACTACTACGGACCGCTGCGCCTGATCCGCGGGTTCGCCCCCGGCATGCTCGAGCGCGGCGACGGCCACATCATCAACGTGTCCACCTGGGGTGTGAAGACCGAATCCCCGCCACTGTTCGGCGTTTACAACGCCTCGAAGGCGGCGCTGTCGTCGATCAGCCGCATCATCGAGACCGAATGGTCCGACCGCGGCGTGCAGTCCACCACGCTGTACTACCCGCTGGTGAAGACACCGATGATCGCACCGACACGGGCGTACGACGGGCTGCCCGGACTGTCCGCCGACGAAGCGGCGGGCTGGATCGTCACCGCCGCGCGCCACCGCCCGGTCCACATCGCACCCCGCATCGCGATCACCGCGCACGCGATCAACAGCGTCGCGCCGGCGGCGGTGGACACCATCATGAAACGCCAACGGATGCAGCCCAAGGACTGAAAAGCGTTGTTCCACAACCTCGCCGACATCGTCCGCGGCCACGGACGGCAGCGCCCCGGCGCGCCGGCGCTGGTGGCCGGTGACACCACGGTCACCTACGGGGAACTCGACGACCGGTCCAACAGGGTCGCCCAGGCGTTCCTGGCAGCCGGTGTCGGATTCGGCGACCGGGTCGCGTTCGTGGAGAAGAACGGCATCGAATTCTTCGATGTCGCTTTCGGTTTGGCGAAGATCGGGGCGGTCGGCGTGCCGGTGAACTGGCGGCTGGCCGCCCCGGAGATGCGTCACGTCATCGTCGACTCCGGGGCCCGCATCGTCGTGGTCGGCGAGGAGTTCGCCGGTCACCTCGAAGCGATCGAGGCGGAGTTGGACGCCGACATCGTGGTGATCGGCAGCCACGCCCGCTGGCCCGCGTTCCACGAGTGGGTCGCGGAGCATCCGGCCGTCGACCCGGGCGTGGTCACCGGACCCGACGACGTGGTGTTCCTGATGTACACCTCGGGCACCACAGGCCTGCCCAAGGGCGTGATGCTGAGCAACACCAACTACGTCTGCAAGACCGGCGGGGTGGCCGGCCCGTGGCAGTTCGACGCCGACGCCGTCAGCCTGGCGGTGATGCCGCTGTTCCACATGGCCGGCTCCGGGTGGGCGCTGGCCGGTCTGTGGCAGGGCGCGAAGACCGTCGTGCTGCGCGACGTCGAACCGGCCGCGATCCTGGATTCCGTTGCGCGGCACCGTGTCACCAACATGCTGCTGGTGCCCGCGGTAATCCAGTTCCTGCTCGACACCGACGGGGTCGACACCGTCGACTTCTCGCATTTGCGGGTCATCGTCTACGGCGCGTCACCGATCAGCGACGACGTGCTGGTCCGCGGCATCGAACGATTCGGCGGGATCTTCGCCCAGGTGTACGGCATGACCGAGACCACGGGCTCGATCACCCAACTCGACGGTCCCGACCACGTGCCGGAACTGTTGCGCTCCTGCGGCAAACCGTATCGGTGGGTGCAGATCCGGATCGTCGGCGAGGACGGCGCTGACGTCGCACCCGGGGGCGTCGGTGAGGTGTGGACCCGTTCGGCGCAGAACATGCTCGGCTACTGGAACAACCCCGATGCCACCGCGGCGACGCTGACCCCGGACGGTTGGCTCAAGACCGGCGACGCCGGCTTCGTCGACGCCGACGGCTACCTGTTTCTGCACGACCGGATCAAGGACATGATCGTCTCGGGCGGCGAGAACGTGTACCCGGCGGAGGTCGAGAACGTGCTGATGACCCATCCGGCCGTCGCCGACGTCGCCGTCATCGGGGTGCCGGACCCACGGTGGGGGGAGGCGGTGAAGGCCGTCGTGGTCGCCGCCCGCGGTGCCGATCCCAGCGAGGCCGAACTGATCGCGTTCGCGCGCGACCGACTGGCGGGGTACAAACTGCCCAAATCCGTCGACTTCGTCGCCGTGCTGCCCCGCAACCCGAGCGGCAAGCTGCTCAAACGCGCCCTGCGCGAACCGCACTGGGCCGGAGCGGGCCGACAGATCGGCTGAGTGGCGTGGTAGACACACTGGCATGGAGATCCTGGCCAGTCGCGTGCTGTTCCGTCCCAGGGACTACGCCCGGTCGGTGGCCTTCTACCGCGACGGCCTCGGTCTCGCAATTGCCCGCGAGTATCCGGGCGGCATGGTGTTCTACGCCGGCCAGGCGCTGATTGAGCTTGCCGGGCACGGCGCCCCCGCCGGCGGCGCGCCGCCGTTCCCGGGCGCGTTGTGGCTGCAGGTGCGCGACCTGTCGGCGACCCAGAACCAACTGCGGGAGTGTGGAGTGCCGATCATGCGGGAGGCGCGGCGCGAACCGTGGGGGCTGCACGAGATGCATGTCACCGATCCGGACGGCGTCACGCTGATCTTCGTCGAGGTGCCCGAGGATCATCCGCTGCGCCGCGACACCCGGGGCTGACTCAGCGGGGCGACGATCAAGCGGCGAGGCACGAGCCGCGTTGAGGAGTCCCGCAATCAAGTTCAGCGGGGAGGCAGGAGCCGCGTTGAAAAGTCCCGCAATCAGGTTCAGCGCGCCGGCGCCGCCAGCGGCCAGCCGACCGACGCCAGCCGCGCCGCGACCTGGTGCACTTCTTCGGGGTTGGGTTCCTTATCGGTGACCAGATGGATCGCCGCGCGGATCTCTTCGGGCGTCACCGTGTCGGAGTCGTTGCCCTTGAGCACCGTCTGGGCGACCTTGATGACCTCGTCCTCGGTCAGGGTCCGTGCCAGCAACGCCAGCAGGGCGAAGTAGTCCGTCTGCGGGACGCCCTGGGGGTAGCCCTGGTGCAGCCAGCCCAGGATGTTGGTGAACGCGCTCTCGGCCATGGCCACTCAACTCACTTTCCAGGCAGGAACGGGAAGAGGTCGACGCCGGTGTGGTGGATGATCGTGGCCCGCGTGATCCACAGGACCGCGGTCAGAATCACCGCACCGACGAACACGAACAACGCCACCCCGAGGAACTTCAGCAACGGGTTCGACGCGGCCGCCGCGGTGCCGTCGGATCCGTCGGAGCCGTCGCCGCGGGAGAATGCCACCAGTCCGACGGCGAAGACGGCGGGCAGCCCCGCGCCGAGCAGGAGCCCGATGCCGAGCACCTTGAGGATGCTTTCCAGGTACGTCATGTCAGCGTGGTTTCCTTCACCGTCGCAGCAGGCTTGGCCGCCGGTTCGGTCTCGGTGACCGAGGCGCGCAGTTCGGCGGGGACCACCGAGTTGGTCGCAGCGTCCCAGTCGGCGTTGACGTTGCGGTGGTCGACCTTCTGATGCTGCGCGCGCCACCACAGGTAGAACGACAGGGCGCACAGCAGTACGAAGATCAGGCCGTCACCGGCCAGCGACGAACCGGTCAGCGACTCGACACCGTGAGACAGCCAGAACGACAGCGCGCCGACGACACCGGCGGCGGGCAGGGTGATCAGCCATGCCACCGCCATCCGGCCGGCGACGGCCCAGCGGACCTCGGCGCCCGGCTTGCCGACGCCGCTGCCCAGGATCGAACCGGTGGCCACATGCGTGGTCGACAGCGCCATGCCTGCGGCGCTCGAGCTCAGGATGATGGCCGCCGACGAAGCTTCGGCTGCCAGCCCCTGCGGCGACTCGATCTCGACAAGCCCCTTGCCGAGGGTGCGGATGACGCGCCACCCACCCAGGTAGGTGCCCAGGCCGATGGCCAGCGCGCACGACGCGATGATCCAGAACGGCAGGCCCTGCTCCTTGACGTCGCCGGTGAGGTGGCCGGTGGTGATCAGGGCCAGCGCGATCACACCCATGGTCTTCTGGGCGTCGTTGGTGCCGTGCGACAGCGCGACCAGCGACGCGGTGGCGATCTGACCCCATCGGAAGCCCTGTTCCCGGCGCTTCTTGGCGACGTTGCGGGTGATGCGGTAGACCAGCCAGGTGCCGCAGCCGGCCACCAGGCAGGCGATCAGCGGCGCCGCGATCGCCGGGATGAGCACCTTCGCGGTCACGCCGGACCAGTTCACCCCGGCCAGCCCGATGGCGGCCAGACCGGCGCCGATCAGACCGCCGAACAGCGCGTGCGACGAGCTCGACGGGATGCCGAACAGCCAGGTGAGCAGGTTCCACAGGATGCCGCCGATCAGACCGGCGAAGATGATCGTCAACCCCGTGGACGCGTCGATCGACGGGATGAGTTGACCGGTCTTGCCGTCCTGGATCTTCAGCACCGAGGTGGTCACCGTGACCGCGACCTCGACGGACAGGAACGCGCCGACCAGGTTCAGGATGCCGGCCAGGATGACCGCCGTCTTGGGCTTGAGCGCGCCGGTCGCGATGGACGTCGCCATCGCGTTCCCGGTGTCGTGAAAGCCGTTGGTGAAGTCGAACGCCAACGCGGTGGCGATCAACAGCACCAAGATGATCAGCTCTGCGCTCATGGCGTTGATTCTGCTGCCCGGCCAGCGGTTTTGACTAATCTTTGACAACTCGTGTCGAGGCCGCGACGTGGTCTTTTTCCGGCTGCCGGCGCGGTGTTCATCTACTGTTCATCTTCTCAGGGGTGCCCGTTCGTGCCCCGCAGCTCAGAGCGGCTCCCCGGCGGCGCCGCGGCTACCATCGAACTGCCGAGGGCTACTTCGCGCCCCCGGCGGGGAGTGGATTCGTGACCAGATTTCTCGCCAGAATCGTGGCGTGGATCGCGGCCGGATATCCGGAGGGGGTGCCGGGGCCGGACCGCGTGCCGCTGCTGGCCTTGTTGCGGCGCCGGTTGACCGACGACGACGTGATGACCGTCGTCAGCGAACTCGTCGCCCGTGCTGATTTCCGCGAGCAGGGATCGGCCGACATCGGCCCCGTCGACATCGGGGTGCTGATCACTGCGATCACCGACGAACTGCCCTCCCCCGAGGACGTCGAGCGGGTCCGCGCCCGGTTGTCGGCGCAGGGCTGGCCACTCGACGACCCGCGCGACGACATGGAGGAGGAGCGATAGCCGTCCTGAGCGCGGTCGAGTTCGGCGCCGGTGACGAACTCCCGATCGTCCGCGACGTCCTGGACGGCCGCGCCTGCGTCCTGCCGGTTCCGGCTGACGACGCCCGTCAGGCCGGGGTGCTCGCCGCCGCGCTGCGTGCCGGCGAGGCCATCGACGATGCCGTCGGGGTGGTGCTGTCCACCTCGGGCACTACCGGAACCCCGAAGGGCGCGATGTTGACGGTGCGGGCGCTGACGGCGAGCGCCGAGGCGACGCACGCCCGGCTCGGCGGGCCGGGACGCTGGCTGTTGGCGCTGCCCGGCTACCACGTGGCCGGGTTCCAGGTGCTGGTGCGCAGCGTGCTGGCCGGCACCACGCCGGTGGCGGTCGCCCCGTCGTTCACGGCAGCGGACCTGGTGGCGGCGATCGAGGCGATGGGTACCGGGCGGCGCTACACCTCGATGGTGGCCAACCAGTTGGACAAGGCGCTGCGCGACGCGGACGCCGCGCGGGCCCTGGGCGGCCTGGACGCCGTGCTGATCGGTGGCGGCCCGATGCCGCGCGGGGTGGCTGAAAAAGCTGCGGCGGCAGGGGTTTCGGTGGTCCGCACGTATGGCATGAGTGAGACATCCGGGGGCTGTGTGTACGACGGGACGCCGCTCGACGGCGTCACGGTGCGGGTGGACGACGACGGCCGGATCCGGTTGGGCGGGCCGACCGTCGCCGCCGGCTACCGCAACCCCGTGACCCCGGACCCGTTTGCCGAGCCCGGCTGGTTCCTCACCGACGATCTTGGCGCAGTGGATGATTCAGGGGTGCTTCGGGTACTGGGAAGGGTGGACGACGCGATCAGCACCGGCGGGTTGAAGGTGCTGCCCGGTGTCGTCGAATCGGCTCTGTCGAGTCACCCCGCGGTGGCCGAGTGCGCGGTCTTCGGTGTCGCCGACGAACGCCTGGGACAGCGTGTCGTCGCCGCGGTCGTCACTGCGGCGGGCACGTCGGTCACGTTGGAGCAGTTGCGGTCTCACGTCGCGGCCACCTTGCCGTCGACGGCGGCGCCGCGGCAGCTTCACATCGTCGACGCCTTGCCGCTGCGCGGCATCGGCAAGGTGGACCGCCGCCAACTCGTCAGGCGGTTCGGGTGAGGTGCGGCCCACATCCGCGCCCGGACCCCGCACAATAAAGACATGAGCCGTGAGGTCACCTCGGTCGAGGAACTGCGTGAGATCGTCGGGCATCCCAACGCCGCGGTGGCGAACAAGGTCCGCGACCGCCTGTCACCGGCCGTGCAGGACTGGCTGTCGCATTCCCCGCTGGGGTTCGTCGCGACGACGGATGCACACGGCCGGATCGACGTCTCCCCGAAGGGTGACCCGACCGGTTTCGTGCACATCGTCGACGAGCACACCATCGCGATCCCCGAACGCCCCGGCAACAAGCGCGTGGACGGTTATCTGAACGTGCTCGAACGTCCCCGCGTCGGCACGCTCTTCGTGATCCCGGGCCGCGGGGACACGCTGCGGATCAACGGCAGTGCCCGCATCCTGGCCGACGCCGACTACTTCGACGCGATGACGGTGCGCGGCAAGAGGCCGATCCTGGCGTTGGAGATCGCCGTCGAAGAGGTGTTCTTCCACTGCGCGAAGGCGTTTCTACGATCGGGGGCGTGGCAGCCGGAGAGCTGGAATCCGACCGCGGTGCCGAGCGCGGCGGAGCTGGCCGCAGCGGTGTACGCCGGCGCCGACCTCGACGAGATGCGCCGGCGTCTCGACGAGGACAACATGCGCGAGGTGCTCTATTGACGGGCGGCGCGAGCGTGCGCGAACTCGCGACATCTGACGGCGTGGCGGCCTCTGACACGCACGCTCGCGCAGTATGGGGGGATGCGTAGGGAGGTCGGTGCGGCGGCTGCCGGTCTGGTGCTGGTGGTCGCCGCGTTCGTCGTCCCCCATCTCGACCTGGGTGTCGTCACCCCACTGATCAACGCCACCCCTGCGCGGATCCGCAGTTTCGCCGACACCGCGCCGATCTTCGGCTGGTGGAACGCCCACGTCGGGCCGGGCACGATACCGGCGGTCGCGATCGCGTCCGCCGCCGTGCTGTGGGGGCCGACCGTCGCCCAGCGGCTGCCGTGGCGGTGGCTGCCGTGGACGACCTGGGCGGTGTCGTGCGTATGGGCGTTCAGCCTGGCGTTGGTGGACGGCTGGCAGAGGGGCTTCGCGGGCCGACTGACAGCACGCCACGAATATCTGCGGCAGGTGCCGACCGTCGACGACATCCCCGAGGCGGTGCGCAGCTTCTCCGACAGAATCCTTGACTATCAACCGGATTCGTGGATCACCCACGTTTCCGGGCACCCTCCGGGCGCTTTGCTGACCTTCGTCTGGCTCGACCGCGTCGGACTGGGCGGCGGCGCCTGGGCGGCTACGCTGTGCGTTCTGGTCGGATCGAGCATCGCGGCCGCGATCATCGTGGCCGTGCGCGCCCTGGCCGACGAGGACACCGCACGCGCCGCCGCGTCCTTCGTGGCGGTGGCACCGACCGCGATCTGGATCGCGGTGTCCGCAGACGGCTACTTCGCCGGTGTCGCGGCGTGGGGCATCACGCTGCTGACACTCGCCGTGACGCGATCGGCACGACTGCCCGTGCTGGTGGCGGTGGGCTCCGGGCTGCTGTTGGGATGGGCGGTCTTCCTCAACTACGGCCTGGTGTTGATGGCCCTGCCCGCGGTGGCCGTACTGCTCGGTGCCGCGAACTGGCGGGCGGCTCTGGGCGCTGCGATCCCCGCGGTGGCCGCCGCGCTGGTCGTCGTCGTGGCGTTCGCCCTCGCCGGGTTCTGGTGGTTCGACGGCTACCTACTGGTGCAGGAACGCTATTGGCAGGGCATCGCCAACGATCGGCCGTTCCAGTACTGGGGCTGGGCGAATCTCGCCTCGGTGGTGTGCGCCATCGGCCTGGGCAGTGTGGCCGGCCTGAGCAGAGTGTTCGACATCGCCGCCCTCAAACGCCGCTCGGGCCTGCACCTTCTGATACTCGGCGCGCTGCTCGCGATCGCGTTCGCCGACCTGTCGCGGCTCAGCAAGGCCGAGACCGAACGGATCTGGCTGCCGTTCACGGTGTGGCTGGTGGCCGCCACCGCCTTGCTGCCGCGGCGTTCGGCGCGGTGGTGGCTGGCACTCAACGTGACCGGCGCGCTGGCCGTCAACCACCTGATCCTGACCAACTGGTAGCCGCTCACGCGATCAGCTGCGCGACGACCCGAGGGCCGATCCGGTGTATGCCGGCGACGGCGAACCCCGCCTCGGCCGCCAGCGACCCGACGCAGTCGACGCCCACCGAGGCCCAGCGGAACCATGGTCCGACAGCACGGACAGACTCGAGGCGAATCCATCCGATATCGATCCCCGTTGTGGCGCTATCGAATTCAGCGAGACATCGTCCGCCCCGGCAAAGTAGCTCCGCCGCTCGGGAGAGGATCCGGTGCGGGTCTGCACCCAGGCCCACGTTGCCGTCGGCGAGAAGCACCGTGTGCCAGCGCCCGGTGGCCGGCAGCCGCCCGAAAACGTCGCGGCGCAAGACCGGAGCGCCGCTGTCCCTGGCCAGCTTCACCGCCGTCGTCGACAGATCCACTCCCAGCGCGGGCAGTCCGCGCCGCACCAGCGTCGCGACCAGACGACCCGGGCCGCAGCCCAGATCGAGAGTCGGCCCCTGGCACAAGTCGAGCACCGCATCGTCGAATGCCGCGTCGGCGCCGGGCCCACCGAGCCAGCTGCGCACGGGCAGTCGTTCGACGCGGCCGTCGTCGCGGCGAACCCAGCAGTGCTCACCGCCGAGCGCGCGGTCGTAGAGTTGCCCGAACATTCAGCCCTCCCGAGCCGTGACCGTCGCGGTGACCCGGCGGAACCGCGAGGTCGGTGGGCAGACGTCCCGGACCGCGTCGATGTCGTCGATGGTGTCGACGTCGGTGAGCTCGTCCCCGAGTGCCACCTGCAATCCTCTGCGCCGCAAGGCCTCCAGGGTGCGCCGACCGGTGTCGGGTACCGACATCGGCACGTCGCGCAGGCACCCGGCACTGCCGGCGTCGCGCACGCCGAGCACCCACCAACCGCCGTCACGGGCCATGCCGAGGACCGCGTCGCGACCTGCCAGCAGGTCCGCGCACCCGGCGAGCAGATCCGGGCTCACCTGCGGCGTGTCCATCCCGATCTGCAGCACCGGCAGTCCCCCGGCGCCGGCATCGGCGTGTGCGTTGGCCAGCCTCTCGGCAAAGCCGGCGCCGCGCTGCGGGATCACCGCGAAATCGGCGAGCCGACAGCGGATCTCGTCGGTACAGCGCGCGTCGCGCAAATGACCTGTCAACGCCACCACCCGCGCCTGCACCGGACAGGCTGCCACCGCGTCGAGCGTGTCCAGCAGTGCGGCCGCGGCGATGTCGGCGGCAGCGCCGTCACCGACCGCGGCGGCCAGCCTCGTCTTCGCCAGCCCGGGCACCGGCGCCTTGGCGACCACCAGAACGCTGACCGGGATCATGACATCGCCCGCCAGAAGTCCCAGGCCGCGACCGCCGAGCCCCGCACCGATCCGCTGACCTTCGACGTGCCACCGGTGCGGGGTCCGTAGGCGACGTCACGCTCGGTGACCGACCAGCCCGCGGCGGCCGCGCGCACGAGCAGCTCGAGCGGATATCCCGAGCGCCGATCGGTCACCCCCAGCGACAGCAGGCCATCCCGCCAAGCCACCCGCATCGGGGCGATGTCGTGCACCGCCAGCCCGTGACGGTGCCGCAATCGCCAGCACACCGCGTCCGTGCCGAGGCGCGCATGCCACGGCCAGATCAGGCCCGGGACCGGGCGGCGCCTGCCGGTCGCCAGGTCGGCGCCCCGAACGAGGTCGGCGACCAGGGCGGGCAATTCACGGGGATCCAGAGACCCGTCGGCGTCGAGCACAGCCACGATCGGGGTCGCCGACGCGACCACCCCGGCGTGCACCGCCGAGCCGTACCCCGGCCGGGGTTCGGTGACGACGTCGGCGCCGTGCCGGCGCGCCACCTCGGCGGTGCCGTCGGTGCTGGCGTTGTCGACCACCAGCGGCGCATAGCCGTCCGGTATCGCCTCGAGGACGCCGGGCAGTGAGGCCGCCTCATCGCGACAAGGCAGCACCACCGTGACGGCGCATTCTGGCACTTCCTCCACGCTAGGCCGGCAGCGATGGCCGCGCGAGGGGCAACCCTGACGAAATGGTGACAGCACCGCAGGTCGGGACGTCTGCGCGCTACCCTCGGTGTGGTGACCCGGGTCCTCATCGCCGACGACGACGACGTCGTTCGCGACGTCGTACGCCGCTACCTGGAGCGTGACGGCCTGGAGGTGTTCACCGCCCACGACGGCACCGAGGCGCTACGGCTCCTCGGATCGCGGCGCATCGACGTCGCCGTGCTGGACGTGATGATGCCGGGCCCCGACGGTATGACGTTGTGCCGCACGCTGCGTCATCGCGGAGAGCATTCCGTGCCGGTGATCCTGCTGACCGCCCTCGGCGAGGAGGAAGACCGCATCGCCGGGCTGGAAGCCGGCGCGGACGACTATCTGACCAAGCCGTTCAGTCCGCGGGAGCTGGTGTTGCGGGTCAAATCGGTGCTACGCCGCGCGCCGGTCGCCGGCGGCGCCCCTCCCGTCGACCTCGTGTCCGGCGATCTGACGGTGACGACGGCGTCGCGCACCGTGACCGTCGCGGGCACACCCGTCAGCCTCACCAACCGTGAATTCGATCTGCTGCTGTTCTTCCTGACCCACACCGACGCTGTCTTCACCCGCGAGGACCTGCTCAAACAGGTCTGGCACTGGGATTTCGGCGATTTGTCGACGGTCACGGTCCACGTCAAGCGACTGCGCTCCAAGCTGGGCGACCGGCACCGGGTGCAGACCGTCTGGGGTCGCGGCTACATGTGGACCTCCGGTGCCGACGGCTGACTTCTGGGAAATCGTCGGATGGGCGCTGGCGTGCTCGGTGCCCGTCGTGCTCGTCGGGGCAGCGGTGATCCGGCTGGCCCGGTCGTGGTCGTTGGCGGTGAGCATGGTGGCGCTGGTGCTGATCCCGGTGCTCGCCACGCTGGCCGGGGTGCTGGGCGCCAGCGGATTCATGATCACCCAGACGTTCGAGCGCACGGCCGCCGTGTTGGTGGTGGTGTCGGTGGTGACCATCCCGGCGGCGATCATGCTGGGCCGGTTCCAGGCCCGGCGCACGGTGTGGGAGGCCGAGATCCGCGACTCAGAGCGCGCCGCCGAACAGTCGCGGCGACGGCTGATCGCGTTCGTCAGCCATGACCTGCGGACCCCACTGGCCGGGATCCGCGCACTGTCCGAAGCGATCGCCGACGGGGTGGTCCCTGAGGACGAGGTCCAGGTGCACGCCAAACACATTGAACACGAGTCGATTCGGCTTTCAGAGATGGTCGACGACCTGTTCGAGATGTCGAAGATCAACGCCGGTGCACTGACGCCGTCATTCGACCGGGTGGCGCTCGACGAAGTCGTCGACGACGTACTGGCCGCGCACCGGATCGCCGCCGAACGTGCCGGGGTTTCGCTGGTGGCGAACATCCCCGAGCAACCGGTGCGGACAGTCGGCAGCGACCGCGCGCTCGTGCGGGTGCTGTCCAATCTGGTGGCCAATGCGATCGCGCACACGCCGTCGGGGGGAACGGTCGAGCTGGCCCTGGGCACCGACGGGGACAGCGCGTGGGCCCGAGTCGACGACACCGGCGTGGGCATCGACGAGGCGGACCTGCCGCGGGTGTTCGACGTCGCCTACCGGGGTTCCAACAGCCGTGTGCCGCGCAGTGATTCGTCGCTGCCGAGCGGTTCGGGGCTCGGGCTCGCGATCGCGGCCGGGCTCGTGCAGGCCCACCATGGCACGCTCACCGCGCACAATCTGCCGACGGGCGCCCGCTTTGAGGTGCGCCTGCCCCTGGCCGCCGACTAGCCTTTCGGGCTTTCGCGAGACCGCCACCACGGTAGCGAAGCGGCCTCGGCAACTACCGTGGTGGCGCTTTCGCGAGGTGGCTCAGCCGGGCAGGGAGTTGTTCCGGCGTTCGGCGGCGGCCAGGTAGTCCTCGATGAACTCGCGTACCACCTCGCGGGCCGGCTTGACCTTGTTCATCAGGCCGACACCCTGGCCGACGAAATACGTCGCGAGCGCCTGCGCGCCCTGGTGTCCCTGCGAGGCCAGCACGTCGATGCGGCGGATTACCGGCTCGCACAGCATCGACTGCAGCGGCAGCCCCAGTGGCTGGTGCCCGTCCCTGGCCGGCGCCCAGGCATCGGTCCAGTCGGAGACCAGCTGCCGCGACGGCTTGCCCGTGCGGCCCGCCGACCGCACGGTGTCGCGCGACGTCGCGGCCAGCATCTTGGCCACTGTGTGCGGCGCCGTCTCGGCTTCCTCGGTGGTCAACCACACCGAGCCTGTCCACGCGGCCGGATGCGCCCATCGCCACCATGCCCGCCATCTGGCGGCCGGTGACGATGCCGCCCGCCGCCAGCACCGGGATGGAAACGCCCAGCGCTGCCAGTCCTTCCAACACCTCGGGCACCACGACCAGCGTGCTGACCTCGCCGCAGTGCCCACCGGCCTCGGTGCCCTGCGCGACGATCAGATCCACCCCGGCGGCGGCCTGCTTGACCGCGTGCTCCTTCGCCCCGACCAGCGCCGCGACCGGAATCCCCCGCTCCTTGCCTGCCTCGATCATGTAATCGGGCGGCACGCCCAGAGCGTTGGCGATCAGCTTGACCGGGTGGGTCAGCGCGACGTCGAGCAGTTCACGGCCGGTGTTCCCCGACAGTGACGAGCCGCCGAGGCGCCGGTTCGGTTCGGGTTCGATGTCGTGGGCGCGCAGCAGGTCGTCGACGAAGTCGCGGTAACTCTGCGGGATCCGATCGGCGAGGTCTGCGCTGGAAAGCTTCTCCCCTTTGCCCTCGAACTTGGCCGGCACGATCAGATCGACGCCGTAGGGCTTACCGCCCACCGCGTCATCGATCCACGCCAACTCCTGGTCCAGTTGCGAGGGGCTGTACGCCGTTGCGCCGAGCACACCGAAACCGCCGGCATTGGTCACCGCGGCGACCACGTCTCGGCAGTGGCTGAAAGCGAAGAGCGGAAAGTCGATACCGAACTGTTCACACAGCGCTGTGGACGTCATCGGCCCAGTATGGCTTGACGACCGACGAGCGCTTGCGCGCGGAGCGACATTGACGACGAGCGCTTGCGCGCGGAGCGCCTACCGGTGTCACGATGCCGGTGCGGGTCCCCGCAACGGCGCCGTCGCGAACTCGCGCAACCCGTCGGCCGGGTCGACGACCGCGCGAAAGCCGAGGACCTCCGCGGCTTTGGCCGGGTCGGCGACGATGTGGCGGACGTCGCCGCTGCGGTACTGACCGGTGACCACGGGCGCGACGTCCCCGCGCGTCTCGCACAGTGTGGTGGCGAGGCCGAGAATCGAGACCGGTGTGCCCGAGCACACATTGACGGCCTGGAATCCGTCGAGGCCCCGTTCCACCGCCGCCACGTTCGCCGCGGCGACGTCGTCGACGTGGACGAAGTCGCGCATCTGCCCGCCATCCTCGAAAACCCTTGGTGCATCTCCTAATTCGAGAGCAGATCGGAAGATTGCCGCGACGCCGGAGTACGGGGTGTCGCGCGGCATGCCGGGCCCGTAGACGTTGTGATAGCGCAGCGCCGCCACCGATCCGCCCGTCGCCTCGCTCCAGGCCAGCGCGTAGTGCTCCTGGGCCACCTTGCTGGCCGCGTACAGACTGCGCGGCCGCAGCGGCGCGTCCTCGCCGACCAGGGCCCAGTCGACCCGCTCGCCGCCGATCGGGCAGCGGTGGTCGAACACGCCGCTGTCGAGGTCCTCACGTTGGCGCGGCACCGGGTCGACTTCCCCGTGGGCCGGGCAGACGTAGCGGCCCTGGCCGTAGACCACCATCGACGACGCCAGCACCAGCCGCCGGCAACCGGCGGCGAACATCTCCGCGAGCAGCACCGCGGTCGCGAAGTCGTTGTGGGCCGCGTAGGACGGGGCGTCGGCGGCATCCACCCCGGCGCCGACCACCGCCGCCTGGTGACAGACCACCTCGGTTCCCGCGACCACCTCGGCGACGGCGTCCGCGTCGCGCACGTCGACGCGGCGCACGTCGGCGGGCGGGGCGGCATCGTGGCCGTGCGCGGCGGGCAGCATCGCGTCGACGGCGACGACGTCGTGCCCTGCACCGGCCAACCGCTCTCGGATACGGGTGCCGATGAAGCCGGCCGCACCGGTGAGCAGCACCCTCATGGCAGGTCGAACGGCAGCTGCACGCCCTCGTGGGCCAGGCAGTGGGTACATGTGCGCTCGGCGTCGACCTGGTCGATCGCCTCGTGCACCAACTGCTTGAACGGCACCATGTTGCGTTCGAACTCCGCGAACACGTCCACCGCCTTGACCCCCTGCCCGCTCTCGATCCCCGCATCCAGATCGGTGACCAGAGCGATTGCGGCGTAACACATCTCCAACTCGCGGGCCAGCACGGCCTCGGGGTAGCCGGTCATGTTGACCAGCCGGAAGCCCTGGTCGGCGAACCACCGGCTCTCGGCGCGCGTCGAGAACCGCGGGCCCTGGATCACCACCATCGCGCCGCCGTCGACGACTCCCGGCAGAGGTGTCACCGCGGCGCGCAGCGTCGGGCAGTACGGGTCGGCGAACCCGACGTGGATGCCGCCGGAGTCGAAGTACGTGTCGGGCCGGCCCGTTGTCCGGTCGACGAGCTGATCGGGCACCACCATCGCCCCCGGGCCGAGCTGCGGGTCGAGGCTGCCGACCGCACACGGCGCGAAGATGCGCCGCACCCCGAGCGCGCGCAACGCCCACATGTTGGCCCGGTACGGCACCGTATGCGGCGAGAACTCGTGGCGCACACCGTGTCTGGGCAGAAAGGCCACCTCGTGGCCGCCGACGGTTCCTACGGTGATCGCCGCGCTGGGCGCGCCGTAGGGCGTGTCCAGGTCGACGGCACGCGCGTCGGGTCCGAAGAACGAGTAGAAGCCGCTGCCTCCGATGACTCCCAGCACCGGGTTACGCGTCGTCCTCGTCCTGCTGCGACGCGGCGCGGCGGGCGCCGTCGCGGATCTCGAAAACGTCGGTGGCGAAACCGCCGATCGTATTCGCGACGTCCTTGACCGCCGTGGTGATGATCGAGGTGACCTCACCGACAGCCGACGCGCCGGCCGCGACGATCTCCTGGACCGCGTCCTTGCCGATCTCGGTCTTGCTCAGTCGCTCGTCCATGCGCCCAGTCTGCCACGGTCGGCACCTGCAAGACTGACCGTCGTGGCCAATTTCGCCCAGTGGGTCGA
Source organism: Mycobacterium sp. ZZG (assembly GCF_054786995.1). NCBI lineage: Bacteria > Bacillati > Actinomycetota > Actinomycetes > Mycobacteriales > Mycobacteriaceae > Mycobacterium > Mycobacterium sp. ZZG. The sequence goes on along the minus strand of NZ_JBTBFV010000005.1, from coordinate 56,780 downwards.
GGGGGCGCGTCCCCGCACGCTGCCCAACGCCGTCGCGCCCGTCATCGCCGGCACCGGCGCCGCCGCGTGGCTGGACGCCGCGTCGTGGTGGAAGGCGTTGCTCGCGTTGATCGTCGCGCTCGGCATGGTCATCGGCGTGAACTACGCCAACGACTACTCCGACGGGATCCGCGGCACCGATGACGTGCGAGCGGGGCCGCTGCGGCTGGTCGGTTCGAAGCTCGCGGCGCCCAGGTCGGTGCTGACGGCCGCAGTGGTGAGCCTGGCGGTCGGTGCGCTGGCCGGTCTGGTGCTGGCGTGGTTCTCGGCGCCGTGGTTGGTCGCGGTCGGTGCGGTGTGCATCGCCGGGGCCTGGCTCTACACCGGCGGCTCAAAGCCCTACGGCTATTCCGGGCTCGGCGAGGTCGCGGTGTTCGTGTTCTTCGGGCTGGTCGCGGTGCTGGGCACCCAATACACGCAAGCGCTGCGCGTCGACTGGGTCGGGGTGACGCTCGCGGTCGCGACGGGCTGCCTGTCCTCGGCGGTGCTGGTGGCCAACAACCTGCGCGACATCCCGACCGATGCCCAGACCGGCAAGATCACGCTGGCCGTGCGGCTCGGCGACGCCAAGACGCGGGTGCTGTTCCAGGCGCTACTGGCGGTGCCGTTCGTGCTGACGCTGGTGCTGATCGCGGCCACCCCATGGTGTGCGGCCGGGCTGGTGGCGCTGCCACTGGCGGTGCGCGCCGCCAAACCCGTGCGCGCCGGCTCCGGAGGGAAAGACCTGATCCCGGTCCTCAAGGACACCGGCCTGACGATGCTGGTGTGGGCGGTCGCGGTGACACTCGCGCTGGTCCTCAGGTAGCGAATCCGGCGCGCTGGGGCACCCTGAGCGTCGGTTTGCGCGTCGGATTCGCGTGGTACAAGCAGCGGGATGAATGCTGCGCCGATGCCCCGCGAGTCCGCCGACGATGTCGACGAGGCGCGGGGGGTTCTCTCCGCGCTCGCCGACGCGTTCTCGGCCAAGGTGGTCGGGCAGGAACACCTGCGCGAGACATTGCTGATCGGGCTGCTGACCGGCGGGCACATCCTGCTGGAAAGCGTGCCGGGGCTGGCCAAGACCACCGCCGCGCGCGTCATCGCCGAGGCGATCGACGGGCAGTTCCGCCGTATCCAGTGCACCCCTGACCTGCTGCCCAGCGACATCGTCGGCACTCAGGTCTACGACGCGGCCACCACCTCGTTCGTCACCCAGCTGGGACCGGTGCACGCCAACGTGGTGCTGCTCGACGAGATCAACCGCTCCAGCGCCAAGACCCAGAGCGCGATGCTGGAGGCGATGGAGGAACGCCAGACCACGATCGCCGGTGTCGTGTACCCGATCCCCGAACCGTTCCTGGTGATCGCGACGCAGAACCCGGTCGACCAGGAGGGCACCTATGCGCTGTCGGAAGCGCAGACCGACCGGTTCCTGCTCAAGGAGATCGTGCGCTACCCGTCCCCCGAGCAGGAGGTGGAAGTCCTCACCCGCCTGGACGCGGGCCTGTTCGACAGGGAGCACCCCAGCACACCGGTCGCGTCGCTGGCCGACATCCGCCGGCTGCAGCGGGTCACGCGCGAGGTGTACATGAGCAGGGACCTGATGCTCTACGCCAGCCGCCTGGTCGGGGTGACCCGAGAACCCGGCCACTACCTACCCGGCCAGATCGCCCGGCTCATCGAGTACGGCGCCAGCCCCCGCGCCACCATCGCGCTGTGCACGTCGGCCAGGGCGCTGGCGCTGCTGTCGGGCCGCAACCACGTCATCCCGGGCGACATCGCCGATCTCGCCCACCGCGTGCTGCAGCACCGCCTCATCCTGGGGTTCGAGGCGGCCAGTGCCGGCGTCACCCCCGACGTGGTGATCGACGCCGTGCTGCGTGCGGTCCGGGTGCCCTGAGCGGCGGCTCCCGATGGGTAAGCTTCTCAACCGGGCCCGAGCCCAGTTCGGCGCCGACACCCGTGGCCTCCTGCAGGGCGGTCGTCACGCGCTACTGCACACCCGCACACTGGAATTCGACGAACTGCGACCCTACGTACCCGGAGACGACGTCCGCGACATCGACTGGAAGGCATCGGCGCGCTCCGGCGCGGTGCTGATCAAGCGCTTCGTGTCGGAGAAGCACCACAAGATCCTCCTGGTCGCCGACGCGGGCCGCAACATGCACGCTCTCGCGCCGGGGAGAGAACTCAAATGGACTGTGGCGCTGAATGTCCTGGGCGCGTTGGGGATGATCACGCTGGGCCGGGCCGACGAGATCGGGATGGTCTACGGAGATGCCCGCGGCAGCATCCGCGTGCGCCAGCGGCGCGGCGAGAACCACATCGAGAGCATGCTGCAGAACTACCAGGACCACACGGCGCGGCCTGGCCCCAGTGACATCGTGTGCCAGTTGACCTATGTGGCAACGCATTACCGCCATCCGATGTTGGTCGTCGTGGTCTCTGACGAACCGGAGCCCGACGACCGGCTCGGCGACGTGCTGGACCGGCTGACCGGGCGGCACGACCTGATGTGGGCGATGGTCGCCGACCTGCCCGCGGTGGACGCCGAGGACGGCGGCTACGACGTCGCGACGGGCCGCCCGGTGCTCGGCTCCGCCGCGGTGGATCCGCGCGTCGTCACCGCGTACCGCCGCGCCGAGGAGCGGCGAGTCCAGCACCTCGCCGAGTTCATGGCTGCCCGCGCCGTCTCTTATGCGACGATCCCGGGCAGTCGCCAGATCCGCCGGGGTATCACCGAGATGACCAGGGTGTGGTCGCGTGCCGGATGACCTGTTGGAATTCGTCAGCGGGCCGCCCCCCTTCTCGATTCTGTGGCTGTGGCTCGGACTTGTCTTGCTGCTTCTCGTCTTTGGCTGGTACACAGCGGTTTTGATTGCGACGATGCCGTCACAGAGCCTGCGGGGCATCCCCGGGGTGCGTGCGCTGCACGCCAGGGTGCTGCGGCAGCGCTTCGCGCACTCAGCGCGGGCGGTCACCCGGCGCCACCGGGCAGGTGAGCTCTCGACCGAGCAGGCAGGCGCGGCGCTGAGCCGCACGCTGCGCAGTTTCCTGCACCAGGCGACCGGCGTTCCGGCACAGTTCATGCAGCTGCGCGCGGTGGCTGCCGGTGATCTCGCCGCCGCGGCCCCCGTGCTGGAAGCGCTGGGCGAGGCGCAGTTCGACAAGGCGTCGACCGCGGACGTGGGCCGGCTCGGGGAACAGACCGAAGAGCTGATCCGATCGTGGAGCTGACATGGTGGCCGGTGGTGGCCTTCGGGTTCGGCGCCCTGCTGCTGGCCGCCGCTCTGGCGGTGCTGGTGCCGGTCCGCCGCGGCCGCGAACGGCAACTGCCGCTGGCCCACACCGCACGGCTGACCGAGCTGCCCGAGTACCGCGCCGTGGTGCGACGGCAGACCCGCGCCGCGACGCTCGCGCTCACGCTCCTCGTCCTGCTGTTCGCGACGACCGTTCTGGCCACGGCCCGTCCGACCGGAACCTTCTGGAATGCGGAAGCTTCGGAACCGCGCGACGACATCATGCTGTGCGCGGGGGCCCCCGCCACCGACGAGGCCACGGCGGGGTTCCTCGACTACTTCGCCCGGCAGGCCACCGGATACGGGTCCGAGCGCATCGGCGCCACGTCGGTGAACCGGCGCCTGGTGCCGCTGACCCGGGACCACCAGTTCGCCGCGGGGCGGCTGGCTGAGTTCTCGCGCGGCGGCCCGGCGGCGCCGCGGTTCGCGGTGCCGGTGGAGTACGACGACTACGCTCCCACAGTCGCCGACGTGCTCGCCCTGTGCCTGACCGGATTCCCGGACTTCCAGCAGCCCGGCGACACCCGGCGGTCGCTGATCTACCTCGGGCCCGGTTCGCTGCGGGCACCCGGTGACGACCGGCCGTCGCTGTTCACCGACGCCCAGGTCACCGACATGGCACGGCGGGCCGGCGTGCAGATCAATGCGATCGCGACCCCGGGCCGCGACACGTCCGCGCTGAGTGCGGCGGCAGCGGCGACCGGAGGGCAGTTCTTCCGGTTCGACGCCGAGGCCGTCGACGGTCAGCTCGACGCGATCCGTGCGGCCCCGCCCGCCGGGCCTCCCGGCGGTGTCGACGCCCGGGAGGACTCCCCTGTCGTCGTCCTGGTGATCGCGCTGGGACTCTCGGCACTGCTGGGTGTGGCGTTGTTGGCGGTGCGGCGATGACGTTCGATCCGGTGCTGCCCCCGCTGGTGTTGGCTGCCGCCGCGGCGGCGCTGATCGTGCTGCGGCTGCTCGGTGTCCGGGCCGCCGCGGGCGCGGGAGGCCGCGCGGTCCTGCGGTGGTCGACCACGACGGTGGCGATGCTGCTGCTGCTACTGGCCGCCGCGCGACCGGTCAGCGCAGCGACCGCCGACACCGACACCGGGCATCCGCGGCCGGGCGGGGCCAACGTCTTCCTCGTGGTCGACCGGTCGGCGGACTCGGCGACCGTCGGCGCCGACGGCACCCCGCGGATGTCGGCGATGCGCGACGACATCGAGCGACTCGTCGACGCGCATCCCGGTGCCCGGTTCGCGCTGATCACGTTCGCCTCGCGGCCCGCCGTCGAGTGGCCGCTGTCTGACGACACCTGGAGTCTGCAACCCGTCGTCGAGACGCTCACCCCGATTCCCGGCCCGAGCGCGGCCGACACAGAGGTCAACGCCGCGGCGGCCGCGAACGTGCTGCGCTACCAGCTGATCGCGGCGGGCCAGCAGTATCCGTCCGCGGAGAACCTCGTCTACTACCTTGGCTCCGGGGCACCGGAATCGACGGCGCCCCAGGGCACGTTCGACACCCCCGCGGTCGACGGCGGAGCCGTGCTCGGCTACGGGACCGGACGCGGCGAGGCCACGCTGCGTGACATCGCCGGCCGGTTGGGGGTGTCTTACGTCCAGCGTGGCGGCGGGGACCCGCTGCCCGCGGCCGTCGCGCCGACGGACTCCGCGGCGGCGCCGTCCGAGGCCGCCGACAGTCCCGGACGGGTCGAGTACTACTGGGTGCTCACCCTGCTGGCCGGCCTGCTCCTGCTCGCGGAGATCTTCCTGACCGCCCGGGACCTGCTGCGCGCCAGGGCCACGCGCCGGGAGGTACTGCAGTGACGCGCACGCCGGCCCGGATTCGCCTGCGGAGACGCCTGCTGCTGGCGTCGGCGCCTATCGCGCTGGCCGCGATCGTCGTCGCCGTGAAGTTGATCTCGGTGGTGGTGGTCGGCGGTTCGGCGCAACAGCACTACGCGAGCGGGGACATCGGCGCGCTGCGCCAGGACGTGTCGCTGCTGCGGGTGTTCGACGTCGTCGAACCCGGCACCACCGCGTTCGCCGCCGGCGGGCTCGCGGTGCTCGAAGACCGGCTCGACGTCGCGGACACCGAGTTCTCCGCGGCGCTGGCGCGCACCGAGCCGGGCCGATCGTGCGCGGTGCGAGTGAATCTCGCGTTGGTGCGCGAACGGCAGGGCGACATCGACGCGTGGGAGGCGCGCCCGGAGGTGGCGCGGCAGCGGTATACCAGCGCGCTGACCGTGATCGCGGACGCGCCTGCAAACTGCTTCGACGGCAACGACGACCCCGATCGGGAGCGCCGCGCCATCCGCGAGGACGCCGACGAGCGGATCACCGCCAAGATCGAGGCTCTCGGCTCGGTGGCACCCCTCGCACCACCGGTGCCGCCTCCCGCTGCCGTCACCGTCGCCCCACCCGCGCCGCCGATCACGGCGCCCGACGTGGCCGGTCCGACGGGAGAACGTCGCCTCGACCGTGGCGGCGATCCGCTCGAAGCCCTGCGGCAACTGCTGCGCGACGCCGCTACCCAGTGACCGTCAAGCCCGTCAGGCCCTCGAGGTGCCGTTCCAGTACTCGACGATCCTGCCGTTGGCCACCCGCAGCAGGTCGTTGCCGGTGAAACGCGCCGGTCCGTCCCGCCCCGAACCGGTGGCGATCCACCGCGCCGCGACCAGGTCGCCGTCGGTGATCGGACCGACCTCCACCACGAACAGCAGTTCTTTGAGCGCGGCGCGGGTCTCGTCGACCATGGCCTGCAGTTCGTCCGGCCCGTGGACGTCCCTGGTCGGCCAATGGCCCACGAAGTCGGGTGACACCAGCTCCGCGGCGATGCTCTCGCCGGCCCACAGCTCCCGGATCCACCGCTGGTACAACCGCTGTCCGACCATGACCTTGGGGCTACTGATACCTCTGTGGCTCGTCATGCCCCCAGGACGGGTCATGACCTGCGGATTGTTCATGACATTTCTGTTACCCGCGTTCGGGCACAGCTAAGCCCACGAATTCACAGTGACGTTACGTTCTCGACGCGCAGCGTCAGGTGTCGGTCTTGCCGTCGCGACCGGCGGGCCGGCCATCGGCACCTCCGCGCAGCCGCGACTGCAGCTGCTCCCTGTCACGGCGCCGCCGTTCGTCCCACACCGCGATGCTCTCGTTGGCACGCCGCCTCAGCGGCGTGAACACCCAGATTCCCACCGGCAACCCGATCACGATCGCGAACAACAGCGCGACCACGACGGGGAATTCACGGATGCCGGCCAGGTGCCCGACACCGAGAATGGCCGCCGTCAGCGCGACGACGAGCACCAGCCGTGCGGCGGTGTAAGCCAGCACATCAACAATGAGCCGCGAGGTCGGGCGTGGGTCCTTCGACACGAAAGCGAGCCTACCGACGGCGCGTATATTGACAGGAAGGAGGTTTTGAGTGGCGTATTTGCTCCTGATGCTCGTTTTGGCCGCACTGGTCTACGTGGGCTGGCGGGTGAGCCGGATGAACGCGAACCGACCGCGACACCGGGTGATCGGACCGGACGACGATCCGGAATTCCTGCGACGGATCAATCCGCGCGACGACCAGCCGCGTCCCGACCAGCCCCGGCCTTGACACTGATCGACGTTCGGTCCGACCGCTAACCCACCGGGTCGGCGCGCCGCGCCCGCGGGAAGCCCTCGGCGACCACTGCGGCCAACTCCAGCAACGATTCCCGGGTGTCCCCGCGCAGCCGCTCCAGGCTGATCTCGGCGCCCTCCTCCAGATGCGGGTCGAACGGCACCTGACACACCGCGCGGCACCGCCGGGCGAAATGATCCACGACCTTGTTCAGGTCCACCTTCGAGGCGCCACGCTTCGACCCGCGCCGCACGCCGTTGATGACGGCGATCGAGTTGCGCACCATGTCCTCGTGGCCATGTGCGTCCAGCCAGTCCAGCGTCGCGGATGCGCTACGCGCCCCGTCGACCGAACCGGAGCTGATCACCACCAGCACGTCGGCCTTCTCGATGACCCCTGACATCGCCGAGTGCAGCATGCCGGTGCCGCAGTCGGTCAGCACCACGCTGTAGAAGCGCTCGAGCACGTCGACCGCGCGGCAGTAGTCGGCGGCGCTGAACGCCTCCGACACCGCAGGATCGCTCTCCGAGGCCAGGACTTCCAATCGGCTCGGCCCCTGCGAGGTGTAATGCCGCACGTCACTGTAGGAGGCGATCCCTTCGGCGTCGCGCAACAGATGGCGCACGGTGGCCGAGGTCTCGACCGGCACCTTCTGGCTCAGGGTGCCGCGATCGGGGTTGGCGTCCACCGCGATCACCCGGTCGCCCCGGGTGGTGGCGAACGTCGCACCGAGCGTTGCGGTGATCGTGGTCTTGCCGACACCACCCTTCTGCGACAGCATCGCGATGCGGTAGCAGCCCCGCAGCGGCTGTTGCACCTGCGCGACAAGGGTGTTGCGGCGCAGCACTTTCGGGTTCTCCCCGACGTCGATCAGCTTGCCCGAGCCCCAGTACAGCCACTTGCGCCAGCCCGACGACGGGCCGCGGTTCGCGTGGCCCAGCAGCGCGACGGTCGACAGATCCAGATACGGCGCCGGGTCGGCGGCGACAACCGGCGGCGGGTCGGCGGCGACGACCGGCGGCGTCCCCTCGGGCGGGGTGGGCGCCGTCCATTCGGCGGGAACTGGCGCCATGGGATCGGAAAACCGTTGCTGTGCCCGAAAACTCCCCGGCGCGTCCACCAACAGTCAGTACCCTCTCCCGGCTCAGCCGACGCCCGCATACGAGTGCAGGCCCACCGTCACCAGATTGATGAAGAACAGGTTGAACACCATCGCGACGAACCCGACGATGTTGATCCAGGCTGCTTTTCTGTCCCGCCAACCGGCGGTCGAGCGGGCGTGCAGATAGGCCGCGTAGACGACCCACGCGATGAACGACACCGTCTCCTTGGGATCCCAGCCCCAATAGCGGCCCCACGCCTCCTCGGCCCAGATCGCCCCGAAGATCACCCCGAACCCGAACACCGGGAAGGCGAAGATCGTGGTCCGGTAGGCGATCCGGTCCAATGTCTGGGCGTCCGGCAGCTTGGCCACGATCCGCCCGATCGCATCGGCGCGGTCGGGGTCGCCCAGCCGCGACATCTTCAGCAGGAACAGGATGCTGGCCACGCCGGCCACCAGGAACACCCCGGAACCCAGGCTGACCACGGACACGTGGATCGGCAGCCAGTAGGACTGCAGCGCAGGCATCACCGGTGCCGCGTGCGAGTACAGCCACTTGCCGGACACGGTCAGCAGGATGAGCACCGGGACGAGCACGAACACCCACAGCGAGCGGTATTGCGGGCGGCGCAGCACCCAGGCCGCGGCCACCAGACCGCAGAAGCTGGTCAGGTTGATGAACTCGTACATGTTGCCCCACGGCACCCGTGAGGTGGACAGTCCGCGCAGCACGATGCAGGCCAGCAGCAGCGCGATCCCGACGTAGACCAGCGCCACCCCGGAGGTGCCCAGCCGCTCGTCGAACGGACGCCGCGGCGCGTCGATGACGACGCCGGGGGCCGCGCTGTCGCGGCCCACGCCTCCGGCGGTGACCAGCTCGCGACTCTCGGCCTTGCGGCTGCGGCTGTAGGACAGCTCCACGGCGAGCAGGAGCAGCGCCGCGAGCAACACCAGCACCGAGGACGTGAACGCCCAATCGGAGTACCGGGCCAGCCCGATGTCGATGCTCGTACTCACAGCCGCCTCATTCGCTCGCGAGCTTCACTCATGCGCGCTCCGCCTTCTCTTCCCGTGCCGGCGCGGTAGTCCCGGTGCCCTCCACGGCAGTGAGAACCCGCGCCGTCAGCCGTTCGAACTCGTCGCCCCACCCGGAGTTGTCGGTGCGGGCCAGGCCGCCCAGCTCGACGTTCACCGTACCCGCCGGTCCGTCGGTGATCCGCACCCAGACGCGGCGCCGGCGTATGACCAGCGAGACCAGCAGCCCGCCCATCATCGTCATCGAGAACACCAGCACCCAGATCTGGGCGGGGTCGTGGGAGACCTGCAGGTTGACGAACGGGACCGCGCCGTCGAAGCGGATCACGGTGCCGTCTTCCAGGCGGGTGTCCTCGCCGGCCTTGAGGTTGACGCGCGCCATCTTCGTCAGCCGGCCCTGGCCGATCATCCGCTCGTCCAGGGTGAACAGCGACTGGGGCCGGCCGGTGTCCAGACCCGTGTCGCCCTTGTAGATGTCGATGGCGACAGCCGGGTCGTTCATCTCGGGGAAGCGGGATGACAGCAGGGTGCCGTCGAGTTGCGCGGTCGGCGCGAACAGCCCCTGGATCGCGATCTGGCTGCGGCGGCGCTGCAGTTCGTCGGCGTAGGTGCCGCCGGGCGGATCGAAACGCATCGCCCCCGACGACAGGAACGTGATCTGGTCCTCCGGGCGCCACTGCAGAGTCTGCGTGCGGCTCTGCCCGTCCGGGAAGGTCACGGTGAACGTCGGCGCGTAGCCGTGGCCCTGCAGATAGACGCGGTCACCGCCGACCCGGAGCGGCTCGTTGACCTTCAGCAGGTACGGCCGCCAGGTTCCGGTGTCCAGATCGTCGCCGGCCTGGTATTCGATGTTGGCCTGGAAGCCGACTGCCTGCCCGTTCTCCAGGTAGGTGGCCTCGAAGTCATTGACCCGCACGCACATCGGGTACAGCGAGGTGCCGTCGACGGTGTTGCCCGCGCGGAAGGAGTCGAACGCGGCCGGGGATGCCGAGCAGAAGCCGGGGCCGCCGTTGGCGACGACGATGACGTTGCCCTCGTAGCTGAACATCTTTCCAGCGGCGATCGCGACGAGCAGGCCCAGCAGCGAGAAGTGGAAGACGATGTTGCCGAACTCGCGCAGGTAGCCCTTCTCGGCGGAGACCTCTGTCGCGTCGCCGTCGCGACGGGTGGTGCGGCGCCAGCCGCGCAGCGCGCCGTCCACGGCGGCCGCCGCGGCTTCGGCGTCGGCGGCGGGGACCTCCGCGCTGTGGTGCTTGGGTAGTCGGCCGAGGTTGCGCGGCGCCGCCACCGGGGTGGCGCGCAGGCTGCGGACGTGCTCGACCATGCGGGGGGTCAGACAACCCACCAGCGAGACGAACAGCAGCACGTAGATCGCGGTGAACCAGAAGCTGGAGAATACATCGAAGGCCTGCAGCCGGTCCAGCAACGGGCCCAGGGTCGGGCGTTCGGCGATGTACTCGGCGACCTTGGCCTCGTTGAGGTTGCGCTGCGGCAGCAGCGCGCCGGGGATCGCCGCGAGAGCGAGCAGGAACAGCAGCACCAGCGCGGTGCCCATCGACGTCAGGGTCCGCCAGGTGTTGCGGATCAGGGCCAGGAGTCGCATCAGATCGGCAGCCTGACGTCGCTGACGAACGCGTCGCGCACCCAGGACACGAACTCGTTCCACAAACCGGTGACCAGTGCGGTGCCGACCAGGATCATCAGCACCCCGCCGAGCACCTGGATGGTGCGGGTGTGCCGGCGCAGCCAGCCCAGCCCCGCCACCGCGCGCTCCGACCCGAAGGCCAGCAGCACGAACGGAATTCCCAGCCCCAGGCAGTACGCCACAACGAGCACCACCCCACGCGCGACGTTGCTGCCCTCGGTCGCCGACGCCACCGCGATCACACCGGTCAGCGTCGGGCCCAGGCACGGGGTCCAGCCGAGTGCGAACACCGCGCCGAGCAGCGGCGCCCCGCCGAGCGTGGAGATCTGGCGCGGCGTGATCCGCGTGTCACGCTGCAGCACCGGCACCAGGCCGATGAACACCAGACCCATCAGAATCGTGACCACCCCGCCGAGGCGTTGCAGCAGAAGCTGATTGGTGATCAACGTCGTCGTCATCCCGAGCACGGCGACCGTGCCGAGCAGGAACACCACCGTGAATCCCGCCACGAACAGTCCCGCCGCGCCGGCGACCCGCAACCGCGCGCCCTGGATCGTCGTCTGGCCGGCGGCTCCGCCCGGTCGGTCATCGACCCCGACCACCGCCGCGAGGTAGGACAGGTAGCCGGGCACCAGCGGGATCACACACGGCGAGGCGAACGACACCAGGCCGGCCAGCGCGGCCAGTCCCATGGCCAGCAGCAGCGGGCCGCTGGTGGTCAACTGATCGATCTGGTCCAGGTTCATCGTTCCGCCGCCAACCGCTCGACGATGGGCTGCAGGTCCTCGGCGAGCAACTCGCGAAGAAACACCGCCGCCACCCGGTGCTCCCGGTCCAGCACCACCGTCGACGGGATCACCGTGGTGGGATAGCGCCCGCCGAACGCGATCATCGTGCGCATCGGCGGGTCGTAGATCGACGGGAAGGTCACCCCGCGGTCGATGATGAAATCCCGTGGGGCGTCGACGTTGTTGTCGCGCACGTCGATACCGAGGAATGCCACCCCCTGGTCCCGGGTGGCCTCATACACCTTCTGCAGCTGGGTGATCTCGGTGCGGCATGGGCCGCACCACTGTCCCCACACGTTGATCACCACCACCTTGCCCGCGAAATCGTCCAGCGAGATGGTCTTGTCGGGATCCATCAGATCTGGACCGGACAGCGGTCCCGGCGTGCCGCGGTCGCCGGGCGGGTCGTAGAAGATGTCGGTCTGACCGCCCGGGGCGACGAATTCGAAGCTGCCGCCCTGGGCGACGGCATCACTGCCGGTGGCGCATCCGGCGAGCACAGCGGTCGCCGCGCACGCTGCGAACAGCGCACGCATCAGGGCCACCACCCGGTTCACCGCCCGGCCAACTCCGCATACCCCCAGCCGACACAGGTGGCGCCGTGAAAATAGAACGACGTGACCGACGCCAGGTTGCACATCCGCCGGGTCGGGAAATGGTGCAGCGGACGGTCGGTCATCGCGCGGCGCAGCGTCTCGACGGGAAGCTGATGGCTCACGCACACCGCCTCGTGGCCGTCGGCGGCCTCCCTGGCCCGGAACACCGCGCGCTTCATCCGAGTGGCGATCTCGGTGTAGGGCTCCCCCCAGGACGGCAGGCGCGGGTTGCGCAGGTGCCACCAGTTACGCGGATCGCGCAGTGCCCCGTCGCCAGGGGAAACTCGCTGCCCCTGGAAGACATTCGTCGACTCGATCAACTCCTCGTCGGTGTTGATCTGCAGTTCGTGGCGGGCGGCGATGGGTGCGGCGGTCTCCTGCGCGCGTTCCAGCGGAGACGCCACGACGTGGGTGATGTCACGGGAGGCCAACCAGTCCGCGACCGCGTTCGCCTGCGCCCGGCCCCGGTCGGACAGGTGATAGTCGGGCAGCCGGCCGTAAAGGATCTTTTCGGGGTTGTGCACCTCGCCGTGGCGCATCACATGCACCACCGTGTGATTGGTCGTCATGCGGTGGCCTGCGCGGCCGCACGCGCCGCACCCGGCAGGGCGGCGACGATCTTGTCGAATGCGTCGTCGTCGAGAGCCGTTGAAACGAACCAGGTTTCGTATGCACTCGGCGGCGGGTAGACGCCCGCGTCGAGGAGGCCGTGGAAGAACGCCGGGAAGCGCCACGTTTCGGTGGCCCGTGCGGCGGCGAAGTCGGTCACCGGCTCGGCGCCGAAGAACACGCTGAACATGTTGCCCGCCCGCGGGATCTGGTGCGCCACACCGGCTTTGGTGAGCGCATCACCGATCAGGCCGACCAGCCGGTCGGCGTTGGCGTCCAGCGCGGCGTAGGCGGCGTCGTCGGCAGCGCGCAGTGTGGCCAGCCCGGCAGCCATCGCAACCGGGTTACCGGACAGCGTGCCCGCCTGGTACACCGGGCCCAACGGGGCCAGCCGGTTCATCACCTCGGCGCGGCCACCGAACGCCGCGGCCGGCAGCCCGCCGCTCATCACCTTGCCGAAGGTGAACAGGTCGGCGTCCACCGGATCGACGCCGTACCAGCCGGCACGGCTCACCCGGAAGCCCGTCATCACCTCGTCGACGATGAGCAGCGCGCCGTGGGCGGCGGTGATGCGGCGCAGTTCGGCGTTGAACCCGGGCAGCGGCGGCACGGTGCCCATGTTGCCGGGGCTGGCCTCGGTGATCACGCAGGCGATCTCGGCGCCGAAGCGGGCGAACACCTCCTCGACCGCGGGCGCGTTGTTGTACGGCAGCACGATGGTGTCGGCGGCTGCCGCGCCCGTCACCCCTGGAGACGACGGCAGGCCCAGGGTGGCGACCCCCGATCCGGCGTCGGCGAGCAGGGCGTCGCTGTGGCCGTGATAACAGCCGGAGAACTTCACGATCTTGGCGCGGCCGGTGAAGCCGCGGGCCAGCCGGATCGCGCTCATGGTGGCCTCGGTGCCGGAGTTGACCAGCCGGAGCAGTTCGACCGGATCCACGCGGTCGATGATCTCGCGGGCCAGTTCGGACTCCGACGGGGTCGGGGCGCCGAACGACAGCCCGTCGGCGGCTACCCGCTGCACCGCCTCGACGACGGCAGGGTGGGCGTGGCCGAGGATCATCGGGCCCCATGAACACACCAGGTCCACGTAGCGGTTGCCGTCGGCGTCGGTCAGCCAGCACCCCTTGGCCGAGGTGATGAAGCGCGGCGTGCCGCCGACGGAGCTGAAGGCCCGCACCGGCGAGTTGACCCCGCCGGGGATCACCGAGGACGCGTCGGCGAACAACTTCCCGGACAGGTCGGTACTGCTCATGCCGACCAGTGTCCCAGCCGGGCCGAAATCGTCCAACTACAGGGTGTAGTGGTCATCCCGCCGGGGTGAGGGCGAACACAGGATGGTCGGCGTCTGCGGGCAGGCGCCGCCAGTAGCCCTGCACGGCCTTACCCGCCTGCGGGCGATAGACCGCCAGGATGGGCGCCCGCTGCTCCACCGGGATCTCGGTGGCCAGAAACGCCGCACCATCCAGCGTCACCTGCGGATTCGCCCGGACGTTCTTCACCCAGTCCGACTCACCCCGCGTGGATACCAGGTACTTGACGCCGCCGACCTCGGGCACCACCACCGGGATGCGGTGGGGCCGGCCACTACGCCGCCCGGTCACCGTCAGCGTCTGCCCCACCCCGAAGGCCATCGCGAAGCGGTTGAAGATGCGCCTCGTGAACCAGGGAGGCTTCAAGTAAGCCACGACACACGAGTCTGCTCGTCGATGCACATGCGCCGCAATGGCCGATGGCTCAGTTCAGCCAACGGTTACCCGCGCCCGACGGGCCCGCGGGATCTCCAGCGCGGCGTACAACGTCCCGGCGGCCAGACCGCCGGCGAGCCAGGACAGGTCCACACCGCCCAGCGCGGTGGCGATCGGGCCCTGCATCACCGGCACCATCCCGTACATGAACAGCCAGGTGAAGACGATGCCGACCGCGAGGGAGATCAGCGCGCTGGGACGCACGACAGGCAACGCGGATTCCCCCGGCGGCGCGAGCAGCGCCTCGGCGTCGACCTGCCGGCGGGCCACCGCGAACCAGTGCACCAGCATCACCGCCGCCCACGGGGCGAGCCAGCCGACGATCCCGACGAGCCAGGCGTCGATGGTGTGCGCGAAGTCCCCGTTGAGCACGAAATACACCACACACGCCATGGCGACCACGCCGATCACGACGTTGAGCACCCGGCGGTTGACCCGGATGTCGAGCGCCTGCGTGGAGACCGCGCAGGTGTAGATGTTGAGAATGTTGGTGGCCAGCGGGCCGTGCACCACCAGCAGCAGCACCGGGATCGCCAGCACGCCGTAGGCGTCGACGATGATCTCGCCCGGGTCCGACGACGTGCTCAGGGTCGCCAGGGTGGCGCCCAGCGCGCCCAGCCACACCACCGGGATGAACTGGCCCAGCGCGCTCGCGGCGAAGAGCTTGCGGGCCGGCACCGACGTCGACACGAACCGCGAGTAGTCGGCGGCATAGCCCAACCAGGTGATGCCCCACCCGATTCCGATCGCGGTCATGACGGCGGTGATCGCGGCGAAATGCTCGGCCGGCGTCAGCGCGGCATCGCCGGCGTAGCCCCAGTCGACGTCGAGACCGAGCCAGGCCACCCCCGTCATGGCGACCAGCACAGCGACCGTCGGCGGCACCGTCCAGCGCTCGAACGCCGCGATCACCCGGTAGCCGAACCACGCGATGACCACCTGGATGCTCATGATGACGCCGGCCACGATGATGCGTGCGGCGTTGTTGCTCAGACCGGGATCGACCAGGCCGATGCGACCGAGCAGCGCCATCACCAGATCGAGCACGATCCAGGTGTTCACGGCACACCACCCGATACAGACCAGCGCCTGCACGGCGGCGGGGACGTAGGCACCCCGGCGGCCGAATACCGCGCGCGCCAGCACCATTCCGGTGACGCCGGTGCGCTGTCCGATCACGACGAAGATCCCGAACAGCGACATGCCGATCGCGTTGCCGACCGCCAGCACCAGGATCGTCTCGACCAGCCCGAGACCCATCGTCACGCCGAGCGCGCCGAGGATCCAGTTGATCGGGGCGATATTGGCCCCCGCCCAGATCCAGAACTGGCCGCGCAGGTCGGTGGTCTTCGCCGATTCCGGGATGACGGTCAGCTCGGCTTCCAGGTCGTGCTGCCCGTGTGGCGGACCCGGCGGCGC
Source organism: Mycobacterium sp. ZZG (assembly GCF_054786995.1). Classification (NCBI taxonomy): domain Bacteria; kingdom Bacillati; phylum Actinomycetota; class Actinomycetes; order Mycobacteriales; family Mycobacteriaceae; genus Mycobacterium; species Mycobacterium sp. ZZG. The sequence goes on along the minus strand of NZ_JBTBFV010000005.1, from coordinate 40,927 downwards.
GGGCGCGGTGTCGACTGAGGTCATGGCGACTTCCTGATTCATCGGAGGGGTCGAGTCGCGCCACGCTGCGCCGGTGGATTCATCCTGAGCTCACTTCGATATCCCGGTCCGTATACCGAACCTCAGCAGCTTCTCCACTCTGCTGTGAGTTTCGTCCATGGATCCGGAGTCCGCATCTTTGAGCCTGCTGATCAGCTGCCCACCTGGGTGGATTCGCCGGCCGACGTCGGCGCTGCGGGGCCGGCCGTGGAGCGGCGCCGGGGTTGCGGTGGAAGTCGCCGCCGCGCAAGGAGGATCATGGTGACATGCAGTTGCCGCAGTGGCTGGCGCGGTTCAACCGGCACGTCACCAACCCCATCCAGCGGATGTGGGCGGGCTGGGCGCCGACGATGGGAATTCTCGAACACACCGGACGCCGCTCCGGCCGCCGTTGCCGCACCCCGCTGACGGTGTTCTCGACCGCCGACGGCGTCGCCATCCTGCTCACCTACGGCCCCGACCGGCACTGGCTGAAGAACATCGTCGCTGCCGGCGGCGGCACCATGCGCCGCCACGGCCGATCGTTTGCGGTGGTGAATCCGCGGGTGATGACGAAGGTCGAGGCGGCCCCGTCGGTGACCGGCGTGATGCGGCCGGTGTTCGGGCTGCTGCCGTTCGAACAGGCGGTGCTGCTCGACCGGGGTTGATCAGCGACGCGGGGTGATGCGCGCCCTGATCGGCCCCTTGGCGACCGTGGTCAACGGCACCTCGCACTCGAAATCGTCATCGAGCGACTCGATCCGGCAGGCGCGGACCACGGTGGCGAGCGCCAGCGTGGTCTCCAGCCGGGCGAAGTGCTCACCGATACAGGGGCGTCCCCCGCCGAGGAACGGCAGGAACTGCCAGCGGTCGCGGGCCTTGACGTTCTCCGGGCTGAACCTGTCCGGGTCGAAGGCCATCGGATCCGGCCACAGGGCCGGGTCGTGGTGCAGCCCGTAGAGCCCGAGGGCGACCAGGCTGCCGGCCTCCACCCGGTAGCCGTCGACCGCGATGTCGCTGGTCACCAGCCGCGCCACGCCGGCGGCGGGCGGGCACAACCGCACCGCCTCATGCAGCACCTGAACGGTGTATCCCAACGCCGGCACGTCGTCGGGCGTCAGTTCGCGGTCACCGATCGCGGCGGCCTCCGCCGCGACACGATCCTGGATCTCGGGATGGTGGCCGAGCACCCACAGCGCGTAGGTCAGCGCCGTCGCGGTGGTGTCGTGGCCGGCCAGCATGAAGATCAGCAGGTCGTTGGAGATCTCTTCGTCGGACAGCGGACGGCCCGTCTCCGGGTCGGTGGCCGCGATCAGCGCCTGCACCAGCGGTGCGTCCCGCTGCGGGTCGTGCCGGCACGCCCTGACCATCTCGTCGGTGATCGCGCGCATCGCGTTCACCGCCGAACGGGCCCGCCGACGCGCCGGGGTGGCCAGCCAGCGCGGTGCCCGCACCGGCCGCAACGCGCGGTCAGCGGTGTAGGAGGAGGCCACATGCATGCATCGCGCAATGGTCTCGCCGCGTTCGTTCAGGTCGACGCCCAGCACCGACCGGCCTAGCGACTGCATGGCGACACTGCGGCACTCGGCGTCGAGGTCGACATCGCCGCCGGCGGGCCATCGGTCGACGAATGCCTGTGCGGCCGTGGACATGTGACCGCCGAAGGTGCGCACGCTGAATTTGGTGAACACCGGCGCGAGTGCCCGCTTGCGGGGCCGCCACTGTTCGTTCGGCAACACCCACAGGCTGTCGCCCGCCGTCTGTCGGACCTCGTCGTGGATGATGCAGCGATCCGAGGAGGCGTCGTTGCGCCCCAACACATCTCGCATCCCGGTCGGTGACATCACCGCCACGATCGGCGGCACCAGTTTCCTCGGGCCCAGCTGAATGCGGGTGATCGGACCGCCGGCGTCGCGGATCACCTCCTGGCCGGTGTCGAGCCGCCGGACCAGCTGCGCCAGCTTCCACAGCGGCAGCGGATTGCGCGGGACCAGCGGTAAGCCGGCGACGGCGGTGTCAGTTTCTGCGACCACTGCGGTCACTCCACAGCAACGGGGCACCTCGGCCCTGAGTCATCACGGTGCCGGGCATCACCCGCAACCGGTACGGCGCCAGCCGCAGCACGGCGAAATCGGCGCAGGTCGGGCCGTCGGTCCACATCGGGATGATGGCCGGGTCGTATCCGACCGGAGCCGGCGCCGTCGCGAACTTCTGCCACACCGCGGAGCGGGTGTCGTCGTCGGTGTACCACTCGGTGAGGCACTCGGCCGAGCACGTGTCGTGGTTGGTGGTCCAGTAGCTCACCGACACCTCGGGGTGGGCGGACAGATGGGCGCGCTTGATCGGTGTCGGCACCGTCGCGATCCAGCCGAACAAGTCGGTGCCGTCCCACTCCCAGAGGGGATGCAGGATGCGGGAGCGAGGTTTGCCGTCGTCGTCGACGGTGGCCACCGACGCCCAGACGATCGAGTGCGCCATCTCGACGAAGGCGGGGGCGATCTGATCGAGAGGTGTCACAGCAGTCAGATTAGGCAAGCGGTCTTTGTCCCCGCCGCCGGGACCGTCACTCTTCGAGTTTCTTGCGGAACTCCTCGGTCTTGCGGTACTCGACGTTGCCCTCGTCGGCCGACGTCTCGATCTTGCCCTTGTCCTTGTCGTCGACCCAGTCGGTGACGGACGTTCCGGAGACGGTGCCGCTGCTGCCGGGCAGCGTGGTGGTCTGCAGGTCCTCGGAGTAGGCCTTGGCCATCTCCTTGGCCTTCTCCCGGTGTTCGTCGGTGACCTCAGGCTTCTCCGTGAGCTTCTGGTTCTCCGAATTCGGTGTCTCGGTGACGTGATCGAGCTGGACGTCCGGTGTGTCACCGGACTGACGTTGCTGGGTTTTGTCATCGGTGGTCATGGCTTTCGGGCTGCCCGAAAGTGTGATCTGCGAAACACGGCGTCATGCGGGGACCGACCGCAGCGCCGTGGGCAGGCTCGTCAGGAAATGCCGGCGCGCGAATGCGCGGATGTCGTCGGCTGTCTCCAAGGGCTGCGCGCTGGGCAGCAGCAGCACCATCGCCGCGTACCGCAGGATGGTGTCGGCAAGGTCGTCGACGGCCTCGGCCCCGATGCGGTCGGCGAATCCGGGCGGGAAGATCGTCCGCAACGCCTCGGCCATGCGCTCGATCGCGGCGCGGTGGTGGCGGCCGGCGAGCTCGAGCACGAGTCCGGGTTCATCGGTGATCATCTGGTGCAGCACTCGGTGCCCGCGGAACTTCAGAATCGACAGCGTGAACGCTTCGACATAGTAATTTGATTGCGGCCCAGCCTGTTTCAGCTCGGCCGCGATGTCGGCGAAGAGTCGGACGTTCTCCCGCTCGATGACCGCGCCGACCAGTTCGTCCTTGTTGGCGAAGCGCCGGTAGATGGTGGTGCGGCTGACCCCGGCTCGCCGCGCGACATCGTCGAGGGCGACCCGGCGGAAGCCGTGCCGCTCGAACTCGACGACGGCGGCGTCGAGAATGTGCTGGGTCGCCGAATCAGGGCCGGACATCGGAGCGGGCATACCCCTTCACCGCGTATCCGCTGTAGCGCACGCGCATGGGCAGACGGTCCCAGGCCCAGTTCACCGGCCGCGACCGCCAGAACGCGGCGAAGCGCTGATAGCGGCGTTCCTGCTTGTCGGTCCAGGGCAGCCCGAGCAGGTCCCGCGCCCGCGGCGGCAGCCCTCCGGTGGTCAGGAACGCCGCGAGCGGGTTGAACACCGGAGCCACGAGTCGCCACACCAGCGGGTGCACCGCCTTGGGTTTCGGGAAGCCCTTGGTGACGTAGCCGACGCCGTACCTGGCCGACGGGTGGGCGACGAGGACCTCGGTCATCATCGCGTCCCAGTACTTCTCGAACTCGTCGTAGGTCGCGGGCATGGCGCGGTCGCTGACCCCGTAGCGGCGGTACCAGGTCTTGGACTCCAGCCAGATCTGTTCGCGTTCGGCGCGGGTCAGCCGCTTCACGAAGGTGTCGGCGAAGTAGTAGATCTGCTCGACGAAGGTGGCGTGCGCCCAGAAGTACGTGTCGGGGTCCAGCGCGTGGTAGCGGGAGCCGGCAGCACCGTCGGGGCCGGGCATCTCTCCCTTGACGTGATGGTGGAAATCGCGGACCCGCAGACCCGCATGGTCGTCGTCGGAGCCGTACACCGTGTTGAAGATCGGCGGGATGGTGCGCTTGAGGCGTTCGGCGGTGTCGGCGAAGAACGTCGAGTGGTCGTACACGCCCTGGCCGAGCTCGGCGAGCATGTTCTGCAGCACCGCCGGGCGCGGGCCGATCAGGTACATGCGGTTGTCGCCGAAGTAGCGCCACACCAGGGACCGGGGCCCCAGCGGCAGCGCATCCGGTTCCGCAGCGTCGAGGTGCTCGCTCTTGTCCGCCAACTCGGTCATGAGCAACAGTGTTACAGATTGTGCACTTTGTACCAAGACGCCTGTGGCGAGGGTCACTCCGGTTCGCGAGAGCGCCTTCCTGGTAGTCGAAGGCGGCTCATCACTACCGTGATGGCGGTTTCGCGGCGCCCCCGGCGAGGGGGACCCGGGTATGCGGCCCGCGCAGGCGTGCCACACCGAGGACGGTCAGCACGCCGGCCGCCGTCGCGAGCAGCAGAGACAAAGTCAGCATCGGGGCGTAATAGACCTGCGAGATCGTCGACGGTTCACCGGCCAGCACCGGGCCCACGACCACGTCGCTGCGGGCCGCCAGCCAGCTGAGCACGCAGCCCACCGCCGCGGCGGCCGCCAGCGCCAGCTGCACGACGGCCCACCGGTTCACGACGCGGGCTCCGGCGGAATGCGTTCCTCGACCAGGCTGGTCAGCGCGGCGCGCAGCCGCTGGTGTTTGCGGGCCCACGCCTGGGCGGTGCGGTCGTTGGTCAGGCGCAGACCGATGCCGGTGCGACCGCGGGGCACCCCGGTCAGCTCACCGAGTGCCCGCGCGTACTGCCACTTGGGCGTCTCGGAACCGCTGGCTTCCGGGTAGATGCGCACGATCTCGTCGGTGAGCGTGATCTCGGTGCCCTGCCGTAGCTTCTCGGTGGTCAGCTCCACGGAGGTGTGGATCCGGGCCGCCTTCACCTGGATCGCCAGGAACAGCGACACGAGCACGAAAAACAGGCCTGGCACCATCCACTGGATTCCGTAGCCGGCGGAGAGCTGGATCAGAGCCATCGCGACACCCGCGGCCGGGCCCGCCAGCACCCACAGCCAGCTGGCGCCCTGTTCGTAGAAGAGCACCTCAGGGGTGTTGGAAGATTCGGTCACCGTCGGTCCTCCTGTTGGAACCAGAATCGCGCCGCGGGCTGCACGATGAGCAGCGTCCCGATCAGGACCGGCAGCAATCCGAGCAGGATCAGCGGCTGCGCGACACCCACCCCGAGCGCCAGCACACCGATGACGACCAGCGCCGCGAAAGCCAGAGCCAGCGTCGCCAGCCGGAAGCGGGAGTCGCCGTGCCGGGCGCGACCGGCCAGGAACGCCAACGCGCCGGCCACCAGCACCGCCCCGATACCGGTGAACCGGTAGACAGTCAGGTAGTTGCGCACCTGCTCGTCGGACACCGTCGTCGGGATCGCCGCCCGCGCGGCGTCGTAAGTCGCGGTCGCCGCCATCAGTCCGCCGACGATCATCAGCACCGCGCCGCCGATGAAGCACCAGAACGCCAGATCGACGATGCGCGGCCGGGCGGCGGGGGTGGGCGGGGTCATGGTCGGGTCAGCCTAGCGAATCAGCGGGTGAAGAACTCGTGGGAGTCTTAGCGGTGCAGCAGGTACACGCCGCCGCCGGTCAGTACGGATCCGATGATGACCGACGCGGCGTAGGCCATCGCCGCCGCGGTGGGCCGCTCGACACCGAACAGGTTCGACAGCGAGTACACCACCGACGCGATGGCGCCGGCGGTCAACAGCGTGCGCGCCCAGCGATAACCCTGCCTGAGCAGGAACAAGAACGTGAGCACGACTGCGGCAAGAATCCCGGCGAACACCAGCGACAGCGCCAGCATCAGGCTGTTCGGATGGTCACGGGTCACCAGCAGGTCCAGCACGTAGCTGCCGATCATCAGAGGCAGCGCGACCACCCACAACCAGAACGCCGTGTCGACGTCAGGCGGGCGGGCGGGCGACGGGCCCTCGATTCGGTGCGGCTGCTCGGCCGGACCGGTCACGACAGCCAGCGGGCCACGTCGGCGGCCCAGTAGGTCAGCACGATGTCGGCGCCCGCCCGCCGGATCCCGGTCAACGACTCCAGCACGGACGCCCGCAGATCGATCCAGCCCCGCTCGGCGGCGGCGGTGATCATCGCGTACTCGCCCGAGATCTGATACGCCGCCACGGGGACCGGGGAGAGCTCGGCGGCTTGGCGCACCACGTCGAGGTAGGACATCGCAGGCTTGACCATCACGATGTCGGCGCCCTCCTCGAGGTCGAGGGAGACCTCGTGCAGCGCTTCCCGCACGTTGCCGGGATCCTGCTGGTAAGTGCGCCGGTCGCCCTGCAGGCTGGACCCGACCGCCTCCCGGAACGGACCGTAGAACGCCGACGCGAACTTCGCCGCATAGGCCAGGATCGCGGTGTCGGGGTATCCGGCGGCGTCGAGACCGTCGCGGATCGCGGCCACCTGGCCGTCCATCATGCCGCTCGGCGCCACCACATGGGCGCCTGAATTAGCCTGCGCCACAGCAAGTTCGATGTACCGGCGGTTGGTCAGGTCGTTGTCGACGCGTCCCGCGGCGTCGATCACCCCGCAGTGCCCGTGGTCGGTGAACTCGTCGAGGCAGGTGTCGGCCATCAGCACGGTGTCGTCGCCGAGATCCTTGGCAAGGTCGCGCAGCGCGGTGTTGAGGATGCCGTCCGGGTGGACGCCGACGCTTCCGGTGGGGTCCTTGTCCTCGCCCTTCGGGACGCCGAACAGCATCAACCCGCCCACGCCCGCGCTGACCGCCTCGGCAGCGGCCCGGCGCAGCGAGTCCCGGGTGTGCTGCACGACCCCGGGCATCGAGGTGATGTCTCGGGGTTCGTCGATGCCGTCGGCGACGAACAGCGGAAGCACCAGATGCCGTGGCTCCAGCGTGGTCTGGGCGACCAGCCGGCGCATCGCCGGCGTGGTCCGCAGCCTCCTGGGGCGGTGTCGTGGGAACGCCATGTCAACCTTCCACGAAATCGCATTCCAGCAGCCAAGAGTCGAGTGCCCACCTGCCGGAGTGCATTTTCGGCGAGTTCCTAGCGGCGGCGGCTCTTCTTCCGCGGCGGCGGCAACGCGCCCTCGGCGCGCAGCCGGGCCGCGTGCTCGGCGAGCGCCTCGACCAGCGGGCCCACCGCGGCGACCTCGGGCTGCACGTCCACGCGCAGGCCGAATTCCGCTGCGGTCTCGGCGGTCTTGGGGCCGATGCACGCGACGATGGTGCGCGCGTGCGGCTTACCAGCGATACCGACCAGGTTGCGCACCGTCGAGCTCGATGTGAAGCACACGGCGTCGAACCCGCCGGTCTTGATCATCTCGCGGGTGTGCGCCGGCGGCGGGGCCGCGCGAACCGTGCGGTAGGCGGTGACATCCTCGATCTCCCAACCGAGTTCACGCAGACCTTCGGCCAGTGTCTCGGTCGCGATGTCTGCCCGTGGTAACAGCACCCGGTTCACCGGATCGAAAATCTCGTCGTACGGCGGAAACTCGTCCAGCAGCCCCAACGAACTCTGCTCGCCGGTGGGCACCAGCTCGGGGTTGATCCCGAACGAGCGCACCTTCTCCGCGGTGGCCTGCCCGACGCAGGCGATCTTCACACCGGAGAACGCGCGGGCGTCGAGCCCGAACTCGTTGAACTTCTCCCACACCGCGCGCACCGCGTTGGTGGAGGTGAACACCACCCACTGGAACCGGCCGTCCACCAATCCCTTGACGGCCCTCTCCATCTGGGCCGGGCTGCGCGGCGGCTCGACGGCGATGGTCGGCACCTCGATGGGCAGCGCGCCGTGACCGACCAGTCGGTCGCTCATCTCGCCCGCCTGATCCTTGGTGCGCGGCACCAGAACGGTCCAGCCGTACAGCGCGCGGCTCTCCCACCAGTTCAGCTTCGCGCGGTGGGACACGGTGCGCCCGAGCGTGACCACCAGCGTCCCGGTCAGTGGGCCGGCCGGCTCGGTGACGGCCGGCTTGTCCAGCACGGCCTTGTCGAGCAGGCCGCCCAGCGTGGTCTCGACCGAACGCTGTTGGCACGTTGTCCCATTGGCGGTGACGACCGCCGGGGTGGATTCGGTCAGGCCGTACTCGATGAGGGTCCGCGCCGCCTCGGGAAGGTGTGACGCGGTGGCGTGCAGGATCAGCGGCCCGGGGGCGGCGGCCAGCGCCGCCCAGTCGACGTTGGGATCGCGGACGTCGGCGACGGTGTGCGACGAACCCAGCGGCAGACCGGCATAGGTGGGTACCGCCGAGGTTCCGGGCAGGCCCGGCACGATCTCGAATGTCAGCTGCGTCTTGGCCAGTGCGTTGATCTCGGTGATCACCGAGTCGATCGACAGCGGATCACCGGCGACGAGCCGGACCACGTCCACCCCGGTGCGGGCCTCGGTGGCCAGGGTCTTGGCGACCTCGGCCGGGTCGCCCAGCGCCGGGCGCACATCGGGCCCGCCGGGGATCACGGCGTCCTCGGCGGGCTTGGCACCTTCGGCCGGCCTCGCCACGTCGGCCTCGTTCTCGGCGGGCTTCGCCGCGGCCGCGGATTTCTGCGCCGCGTCGGTGACCGGCGGCAACGGTCCTGACGGCGGCGGCAGCTCCGAGCCCACCAGGGCCAGTACCGCTTCGGGCACGTCGGGGTCGGTGAACACCAGCGCGGCGTTGTTCAGCACCGCACGTGCCCTCGTCGTCAGCAGGCCCGGATCCCCGGGCCCGGAGCCGACGAACGTGATGCGGCCGGGCTTGCCCTTGCGTCCTCGCAAGCTCATCTGTCTCTCCCGCCTTCGTCCAACAAATCGCGCGCTCCCAGCTCGAACAACTCCTCGGCCACCGAGAGCCCCAGCTCCCGGGCCCGATCGGGTGTCCCGATCCCGGACGCGCGGATCACGTCGGATCCGTCCAGCGTCGCCACGCAGCCGCGCAGCGACAGCTCTTCGAAGACGCGGCCGTCCTCATCGATGGACTCGACCACCTCGGCGATCGCGCCCACCGGTGCGGAGCAACCCGCCTCCAGTTCGGCCAGCAGGGTTCGCTCTGCGGTGACCGCCGCCCGCGTGTCGGCGTCGTCGAGTTCTGCCAACACCCGCGCGAGCGCCGTGTCACCGGCGCGGCACTCGACGGCCAGTGCCCCCTGCGCAGGCGCCGGCAGCATCTGTACCGGCTCCAGCGCTTCGGTCACCGCGTCGAGGCGACCGATGCGGGCCAATCCCGCTCTGGCCACCACGATGGCGTCGAGTTCACCGCTGCTTACCCTGTTCAACCTGGTATCTAGGTTGCCTCGTAGGGGGCGGATTTCCAAACCGAGACCCAGTGCTCTAAGCTGTGCCGCCCGCCGCGGGGACGACGTGCCGATCACCGAGCCCGCCGGCAACTCCCCCAGCACCAGTCCGTCACGGGCCACGAGCGCGTCCCGGGCGTCCTCGCGCACCGGGGTCGCCGCGATCACGAAGCGCGGGTCGGCCGCGGTCGGCAAATCCTTGTACGAGTGCACGGCGGCGTCGACGACGTCGTCGGCAATGGCCTCACGCAGCGCGGCGGTGAACACCCCGACACCGATGTCGGCGATGGGCGCGTCGGCGCGGCGGTCCCCTTCGGTGGAGACGATGACCAGTTCGGCGTCATGTCCGGCGGCGATCAGGGCGTCGCGCACGGTTCCGGCTTGGGTGGTGGCCAGCAGGCTCCCCCGGGTGCCGATTCGAATCACGTAATGGCTTTCGGCGGGCCGAGCGTCACTCGGTCTTGTCGAGATCAATTGCATTGGAACCCATGTCATCACCTCCGGCAATGGGTCCCAGTTCGCTGCCGGCGACGGCGTCGACCGCGTGCTGGTCGAGCTCGAACAGCTCACGCAGCGCCTCGGCGTAGCTGTCGCCGCCGGGAGCGCTGGCCAGCTGCTTGACCCGCACCGTCGGCGCGTGCAGCAGTTTGTCGACAACCCGGCGGACCGTGTTGGCAACTTCGTCGCGGTGCCCGGCGTCCAGTCCGGGCAACCGGTTGTCCAGCCTGAGCAGTTCGGCCTCGACGACATCGGCAGCGCGCTGACGAAGCGCGGTGACGGTCGGGGTGACCTCGGCCATACGCTGCCCGGCCAGGTAGTTGGCGACTTCCGCCGCCACGATCGTGCGGGCGGCATCCGCGTCGGTGGCCGCGGCCTTGGCCGTCGGCTCGCGCAGGATGCGCTCCATGTCGACCACGAAAACCCCCGGCAGGCCGGCGACGGCGGGGTCGACGTCCCGCGGCATCCCGAGGTCGCAGATGACCAGGTCTTTGGGCTCCCGCACGTGCGCCAGTCCGCGGTGCACGTCGGCCAGCGAAACCACCGGCCGCACCGCGCCGGTACAGCTGATCACGATGTCGGCGTCGGTGAGCAGCGGCGGCAGGTGGTCGAACGGGTATGCGTCAGCGGCGAGGCCGTACGCGCGGATGTTCTCGGCGAGGCGCTTGCCTCGCGGCAGCGTGCGGTTGACCACGTGGATGCGTTCGACACCGGCTCGCGCCAGATGCTTGGCGGCCAGCGCCCCCATGGATCCGGCGCCGACGACCACCGCGCTGCGGCCGGCCAGCGATCCGACCTTCTGCTCGGCGATGTCGAGGGACACCGAGACGACCGAGGCGCCCGCGGCGTCGATCCCGGTCTCCGAATGAACCCGCTTGCCGACGGCCAGGGCCCGCTGAGACAGCTCGTGCAGGATGCGGCCCACCGAATGGTTGGCTTCAGCGGACGCATAGGCACGCCGGACCTGGCCGAGCACCTGCTGCTCGCCGATGACGGCGGAATCGAGGCCGCCGGCGACGGCGAACAGATGCTCGACGGCCGCTTCGGCGTAGCGCACATAGGCGTACTTGGTCAGATCCTGCAGTGACATCCCGGAGTGCTCGGAGAGCACCTGGCCGATCACCGACAGCCCGCCATGGAACGCCTCGACGACGGCGTAGATCTCCACGCGGTTGCAGGTCGAGAGCACCATGGCCTCGGTGACCAGCGAAGAGCGCAGCACCTCTTCGACGATCTTGGCCTGATCGGATTCGTCGGTGCTCAGTTGCTCGAGAACGGACACCGGCGCGCTGCGGTGCGAAACCCCGAAGAGCAAGACGCTCATGGCTCCCTCACCACGCTCAGCACGACATCAAAGGTAGTCCTTCTCAGCTGGCCTACCAAATTTGCTCTCTCTGCGCTGAAACCGCATTCCACGCGGCAAAACGCGTGCCAACCCGTACCGGAATGCGATTTCGGCGGCGGGATCGTCAGCGCGCGAGGTCCTCGCGCAGCCTCGGCTCGTCGATCTCCCAGTAGCTGTGCTCCGCCCCGTCGAGCAGCACCACCGGAAGCCGGTCGCCGTATTCGGCGCGCAGGCCGCGCTCGCCGGCCGCGGCCGCGACGTCGACGTCCGTCACGGTCAGCACGAAGCCGAGCTCGGCGGCGAGCTCATGCAGCCGCGCCGCGGCGGCCGCGCACATCGGGCAGCCCTGGCGTGTGAGCAACTCCACCTGTCGATCCACCCCGCCAGTATTCCGACCAGGTGACCTAATCTGGTAGCCGTGTCCGTTACCGGGGGATCCGAGGCCGGGGCCGGCAGCCGGGCGCAGAAACTCGCCGGTCAGGTCAGCGCGGAAGTCGCCGCCGAGGGGCTGGCCCGCCCGCTGGAACCGGAGGCCGGCCCGCCGCCGCCACCGCCGGATCTGACCGCGGCCGCGTTCTTCGACGTGGACAACACCCTGGTGCACGGCTCCTCGCTGGTGCACTTCGCGCGCGGCCTGGCCGCCCGTGAGTACTTCACCTATCAGGACCTGGCCCGCTTTGCGTTCGCCCAGGCGAAGTTCCAGCTGACAGGCCGGGAGAACAGCGACGACGTGGCCGCCGGCCGTCGCAAGGCGCTGGCGTTCATCGAGGGACGTTCGACCGCGGAGCTGGTCGCACTGGGCGAGGACATCTACGACGAGATCATCGCCGACAAGATCTGGCCGGGCACCCGGGCGCTGGCGCAGATGCACCTCGACGCCGGCCAGCAGGTGTGGCTGGTGACCGCCACGCCGTACGAGCTGGCCGACACCATCGCCCGCCGGTTGGGGCTGACCGGCGCGTTGGGCACCGTGGCGGAGTCGATCGACGGGGTGTTCACCGGGCGGCTGGTGGGCGATATCCTGCACGGCACCGGCAAGGCGCACGCCGTGCGGTCGCTGGCGATCCGCGAAGGCCTGAACCTGCGCCGATGTACCGCGTACTCGGACAGTTTCAACGACGTGCCGATGCTGTCGCTGGTCGGTACCGCAGTCGCCATCAACCCGGACGCCGACCTGCGCGACCTGGCGCGGGAGCGGGGCTGGGAGATCCGCGATTTCCGCACCGCGCGCAAGGCCGCGCGGATCGGCGTCCCGTCGGCGCTGGCGCTGGGCGCCATCGGCGGCGCGCTGGCGGCCGCGGTGTCCCGCCGCGAAGCCAGGTAGGCTCGCGCCCGCTGACGGCAGAACGGAAAGACTTGGGCATGGCTATCGCTGAAGAGATCATCGGCACCCACTACCGGTATCCCGACTACTTCCAGGTTGACCGCGAGAAGATCCGCGAGTTCGCCCGCGCCGTCAAGGACGAGCACCCGGCCCACCACGACGAAGAGGCGGCCAGGGAGCACGGCTACGACGGCCTGATCGCGTCGCTGACCTTCCTGGCGGTGGCCGGCAGGCGGGTGCAGCAGGAGATTTTCAATCAGTTCGACCTGCCGATCAACATGGAGCGGGTCCTGCACCGCGACCAGAAGCTGATCTTCCACCGCCCGATCCTGGCCGGGGACAAGCTGTGGTTCGACTCCTACCTGGACTCGGTGACCGAGTCGCACGGTGCCGTGCTGACCGAGATCCGCGGCGAGGTCACCGACGACAACGGCGAACGGGTGATCACCAGCATCGTCACCGTGATGGGTGAGGCGGAGTCGGACACCGAGGCCGACGAGTTGACCGCCCAGATCGCGGCGAAGCGGGACGCGGCGGCACTGTCGAAGTTCGTTGCCGGGCACAGCCCGAGAGCGGACTGACCGGGCGGTCAGCCGAAGAAGGTGTTCCGCCGGTTCGCCAGCAGCTGGTACAGCGTCTGCTGAATCGTCTCGCGAACCTGGTCGGTCAGATCGAACGTGACCATCGGGTCGTCGGCCGCGGACTCGTCGTAGCCGGTGGTGTCGATGGGTTCACCGAACTGGATGTGCCACTTCGACGGCAGCGGCACCACGCCCAGCGGACCGGCCAGCGGGAACAGCGGCGTGACCGGGAAGTACGGCAGGCCCAGCAGGCGTGCCATCAACTTCACGTCGGCCATCATCGGGTAAATCTCCTCGGACCCGACGATCGAACACGGCACGATCGGCGCCTTGGTGCGCAGCGCTGCGGAGACGAAACCGCCGCGGCCGAAACGCTGCAGCTTGTAACGGTCCTTGAAGTGCTTGCCGAGGCCTTTGTAGCCCTCGGGGAACACCGCCGTCAGCTCCCCGGCGGCCAGCAGCCGGTGCGCGTCGTCGGTGCACGCCATGGTGTGGCCGGCCTTGCGGGCCGCCTCGCCCACCATCGGCATGTCGAACACCAGGTCGGCGGCGAGCAGGCGCAGGTTGCGATGAGCCGGATGCCGGTCGCGGACGGCGACCTGGGTCATCAGGCCGTCGAACGGCAGCACCCCGGCGTGATTGGCCACCACCAGTACCGCACCCGTCTCCGGCAGGTTCTCGACGCCGCTCACCTCGACCCGGAACCAGGAGTTGAAGAACACTCTCAGCAAAGGCAGAAAGATTGCGTTGGTGAGGTGCGGATCGAAGCCGAACTCATCGACGGGATAGTCACCGGTCACCCGCTTGCGCAGGAAATCGGCGACCGCGGAGATCCGCTGCGCCAGCTCGTTGGGTGTGTCGGCGACACCGGCGCCCGGGCTGGATCCGCGGCGCTGATCGATCTCGCGGACCACCGCGGCGATCTGCTCGGCCGACGCGCGGCGACCGGGATCGTTCAATACCGACGGATGTCGACGAGCCGCGTCGGCGCGCTGAGCCGCGGCACGCCGTTTGTTCGCACTGCGACCTGAATTCGCATGCAGCGGAATGACTTTCGCTTTAGGCTCGCCCGGCAACGTCTTACCTTCTCCCCCAAATCCCCCCGGCCTATAAAACTGAGACGTGAGTTTACCGCCCCCAGCGCTGCGCCGCCGCAACCGCACGATTCTCCACAGCATGTATCCAGCGAGGGTCCACGATCGGTGTCAGACCGCGGCCCCGCACGTAGTCGTCGAAGGCCTCGGCCGTCGTCCACTTCGGGGTGTAACCGAGTTCGCTGCGCATGCGGGTGGTGTCCATGACGCGCCCGTAGCTCAGATAGTCGACCTGCTCCCGATCGAGCTCGGAGTTACGAGTGGCCCGCCATAGCGAATCGACGGCCACCAACGCCGACCGTGGGACGGGCAGCGCCAAACGCCCGGCCCGCCGGATCGCCTGACTCATCATGATCACGCCGGAGGCCCCGACATTGAACGTGCCGGCCTTGCCGGCCATCGTCGCGCGCTCCAGGGCGCCCAGCGCATCCTGCTCGTGCAGGAGCTGCAGCCGGGCGTCGTGGCCGAGCACCGACGGCACCACCGGGCCGGCCAGGTAGCGCGAGAGGGCGGTGTCCATCGCGGGCCCGATCATGTTGGCCAGCCGCAGGATCGTCACCGCGATGTCGGGTCGGCGCCGGCCCAGCCCGCGGGCGTACCCCTCGATGTCGATGCTGTCCCGGGCGAAGCCCTCACCGGGTGGCCTGCGGCGGCTGGAGCTCTCGGTGAACAGCACCGGGTCCCTCGAGCTCGACCCGTACACCTCGGAGGTGGACTTGAGGATGACCCGACGCACCGACGGCGCCTTCTGGCAGGCCGCGAACAACTGGATCGCACCCATCACGTTCAGCTCTTTGAGCGTCGCGCGACCACCCGCCCGCGGCGCGTACGACGCCGCGGCGGCATGCACCACGGTGTCGACCTCGCCGTTGCGGATGACCTTGGCGATGAACGGGTTGCGGATGTCGGCCCGCACGAACTCCGCCCGGCCCATCCGGCGCAGCAGATCCTTGCTCGGCGCGACCGCGTCGACCGCGATCACATGGTTGATCAAGGGGTTCTGCGCCAGCCGGGCGGTCAGATACCCGCCTAGGAACCGGCAGGCGCCGGTGACCAGCACGACCTTCGGGTAGTTCAGACCGTCACGGGTGTTCGAGCCGTCGGCGCCACCCCGGGAACGACTTCCAGAGCGGGCGTCGGAATCCATCCAGACAGCCTAGCGAGCGGGGCGAGGGCCTACTTGCCGAGTTTTCTGCGTTGCACCCGCGTGCGACGAAGCAGCTTGCGGTGCTTCTTCTTCGACATGCGCTTGCGCCGCTTCTTGATGACAGAACCCATGAACTCCGCTACCTAAGTGTGTGTGTAGATCCGTCGGATCTCGTCAGTCTCGACCGGTCACCTTACCTCGCGACCGCGCCGGCGCTGAAATCCCCTTCGGTCGGCGACCGGAGGGGAGCCGCGCCGTATGGCGCTATCCGGCGTCGAAGTACGAGCTTTCCAGCATGTCGTGGACTGCCTTGGCGTGCACCCGGAACGACCGGCCCACGCGCACCGCGGGCAGTTCGCCGTTGTGCACCAGGCGGTAGACGGTCATCTTGCTCACCCGCATCAGGCTCGCCACCTCGGCGACGGTGAGGAACTGGGCACGCTGCTGCTGCCCGTCGCCGGAGCTGGTCTGTCCGGCGTCTCGCGCCGCCTTACCGCCGGCCGAATCCCGCGAAGATGGCCCGTTCATAGACGTCATCGCAACCCAATCAATCAGGCGCGGGCAGTTCCAGCGGCTTCCCCACCGCTGGCACCAACCCGTGCTTACCACCAGGAGAATAGCGTGGCAGGTGTGGTTACTGCGACGGGTGTGGGTTATTCAGTTTCAAATTCCCGAACTACTCGGGTGTAATTCCGAGCTGCTCAGAGCGCGTTTTCGCGGCCTCGACGGCGTTGGCCACCGCGGCCCGCAGCCCGCCCCGTTCGAGTTCGCGCAGCCCAGCGGCGGTGGTGCCGCCCGGGGAGGTCACCGTGGCCCGCAGCTGGGCCGGTGAGGTGTTCATCGCAGCGGCCGGCGCCGCCTCCGCCGCGGCGGCTGCGACATCGAGTTGCTCGAGGAGCATCGCGGCCGAACCGGCCATCGTCTGCACCACCAGGTCGGTGGCCACCGGACGCGAAAGACCGGCGTCTACGGCGGCATCCACGAGCGCCTCGACCATCAGGAAGAAGTAGGCGGGCCCGGAGCCCGACACCGCGGTGACCGCGTCGATCTGGGATTCGGCGACCGTGAGCACACCGCCGACCGCGTCGAACAGCAGCGAAACCTCCTTGAGGTGCTCCGGGGTGGCGAACCGGCCGGGGGCGACCGCGCTGACGCCGCCGCCGACCAACATCGGGGCGTTGGGCATCACACGTACCACCGGCGAACCGGCGGGCAGTCTGTTCTCGTAGAACGCGGTGCTCACCCCGGCCGCGACGGACACCACAACCTGTTCGGCCGCGTCGCTTTCCGCGCGGGCCGCGGTGTCGGCGATGTCGCCGATGACGTACTGCACATCCCCCGGCTTCACCGCGACGACGACGTAGGTCGCGCTGTCCACCGCGTCGGACACCGTCGTCACCAGCACCGAGTACTTCTCGGACAGGTACTTCGCCCGGGCGGGGTTCTGCTCGGCGACGACGAGGTCCTTGACCTGCCTGCCGGCACGCAGCAAGCCCGCGAGCAGCGCCTCGCCGATGCTGCCGCCGCCGATGATCGCGATTCTGGCCATGCCGGACAGCATCGCACGCTGGCGGTGTCAGCCGCGTGGCGGTGTCAGCCGCTCCAAACCCGACTGGCGGTCCCGGCGGCTCAACCGGTCGGCACCATCGCCAGCTGCCGCGTCTGCACGATGATGCGCCCCTCACAGTCGACCACGATGTGGTCCTCGTCGAACCAGTCTTGACCGATCTGCGTGGCGGTGCACATCACGCGCAGCCAGCCGTCGGCCGGCCGGGCCCGCAGATACGCGGTGAGCTGAACCGTTGGCGCCCACCCGAACCGGTTGACCCCGAACGTCACCGGAGCCGACACGTCGCCACACAGCAGCGCGAACAGCACGTCCGGTGCAACCACCTTGGGGCGCACCCAGTATTCGATCACCGGCATCTGCTGATCCGCTCCTCGCGTGCGCGGTCCGCCTTCCGCGCGCCGGTCGAACGTCGTCAGCGACGGCCGGATGTCGCACCCGTGCGCCAGGTGCACGATGTCGGCCATCGAATGGCCGGGGCCGATCGGTGCCAGCCCGGGCGGCGGCTCCGGCGTCATCAGCGGGACCACCGGATTGACCGACAGCAGCGGCGGCACATGGTGTTCCGGGGTGCCCAATGTGATCGCCGCGCGCAGGGCCGTGCGGTCGCCCTGGTTGAGTTCGACGTCGATCAGGCTGACCCGGCGGCCGCGCTTGCGCACGGTGGTGACGAGGTCCATCGGTCCCGGGTCGGGCGCCCACAGGAAGCTGCCCGACACCGCGATGGGCTCCACGTCGGGCTCGGCATTCTGTCGCGGCGCCGAGCCCGCCGCTCGGCCGAACTCGGTGCGTGCGGCATTCGCGCACAGCGCCAGCATCGCGCCGCCGTGCACCTTGGGCCCGATCGTCCAGTGCTCGTTGAGTTCTCCGCGATACACCCCGTCCGCTACAGAGGTCAGGGCCATGGCGTCGGTGAACAGCGTCGAACTCGTCACCGCGGCATCATCGCACGCGCTCAGCGCAGCAGATGCCGCCGCGCGAACTGCAGCGACTCGGTGAGCAGCGCCTCGCGTTCGGCGGCGGTGCGCGCGCCGGAGGTACTGACCTCCAGGATCACGTGGCCCACGAAGTCACTCGCGGCGAGCATCTCGCAGATCTCCACGGTCGGCTGGGTGCCGCGGCCCGGCACCAGGTGTTCGTCGGTGGACGCGCCACTGCCGTCGGCCAGGTGCAGGTGCACCAGACCGTCGCCCATCCGGCGGGCCATCTCTACGGCGTCGGTGCCTGCAGTGGCGGTGTGCGACAGATCCAGCGTGTAGTGCGCATGACTACCGTCGAGCGGATCGTAGGACGGCGCGAACGCCGAGATGCCGGGCCCCGGGTTGCCTCCGCGTTTGCGCATCCGCTCGATCGAGGTCTGGCCGGCGCCGAAGAACCGGTCGGCGCGGAACGGGAACATGTTCTCCACGGCGATCATCACGTCGCTGGAGGCTTCCAGCTCGGCCACCTGGTCGCTGAATCCTTCCGCGTAGCGCCGCTGCCACCGAAACGGCGGATGCACCACCACGGTCTGGGCGCCCAGCTGTTCGGCGGCGCGCACACTGCGCTCCAGTTTCGGGATCGGGTTCGCGCCCCAGACGCGCTGGGTGATCAGCAGACACGGCGCGTGCACCGACAGCACCGGCACGCCGTAGTGCTTCGACATCGCCTCGATCGCGGCCGTGTCCTGGCTGACCGTTTCGGCCCACACCATCAGCTCGACGCCGTCGTAGCCGAGCTCGGCGGCGTACTCGAAAGCGGCCTCGGTCTTGAGCGGGTAGACCGAGGCCGTCGACAGACCGACCTTGATAGCGGGACGCACCGTGCCGGTCGGCCTCAGCCGGACTGCAGCAGCGCGAGCGGGCCGAGGGTGACCAGCGCGCCGACCGCCACCGCGATCAGCGTGCTGCCGATGTCCTCGGTCTTGCGCACTACCCGCACCCCGACGACGAGGCCCAGGATCACCAACACCGACAGCACCAGCGCGACGATGTTGTTCCATTTCCACAGCTGGTCGAACGCGACGAACAAGCCGGCGCCGAAGATCACGGCGATCACGCTTTGGCCGACGATCCACAGGCCGCTCACGAACGACGACATCCGGCGGGGTTCGCCGTGCTCCTCGTCGAGCTCGTCGCGTTCGAGTTCGTCCCGATCGAGTTCGTCCCGGTCGAGCTCGTCGCGATCAGCGGTTTCGATGACGGCGTCGCGGTCCTCGCTGTCGGCGCTCGGGCCGCCGAAGAGCGGCTCCTCGGTCGAGCGGAGGTAGGACGGCAACTCGTCCTCGTCCTCGTCTTCGTCGAGGGCCCGTTCGACGGCGTCGTCCTCCTCGATATCGGTGATATCGGTGTCGAAGCCGGTGTCGGGGTGCGCGTCGAGGTCGGTGGTCAGGGCGATCTCGTCGTCGAGGTCCTCGATCTCCGGGGCGTCTTCGTCCAGCAGATCCGCGTCCGGTTCCGTGGCGGCTTCTGCGCTGGGTCCGCTGGTGCGGGTGTCCTCGTCGACCGGGTCCGGGGTCCACTGCTCGGCGTCGACGGTCTGGTTCTTGCGGCCGAACAGGCTGAAGCCGAAGCGGCGGGTCGGTTCGGGCGCGACCTCGCGTTCGGCCTCCCGCTCCGCGACGTGGGCGCTGGGGTCGGCGCCAGCGTCGGCGTACTCGCCGTCGTCGGGGTCGGCCTCAACCGGGACCTCCTCGATGGCCCCGGGTGCGGCGTCCTCGTCAGGCGTGACGTCCTCTTCGCGGTCGACTTCGCGGTCGACAAGGTCGTCGGACTCCGCCTCGCGTGCGGCCTCCCCGTCCGCTGCGGCGTCGGGCTCCGTTTCGGCTTCGGGCTCCGTTTCGGCTTCGGGCTCCGTTTCGGCTGCGGCTTCGGGCTCCGGTTCCGGCACGAGCTCCGGTTCGGGTTCGGGCTGGGGTTCGGGCTCTGGCTCGGATTCGGGTTCGGCCGCGACGGGTGGCTGGTCGTCCGGACGGACGATCGGGATCTCACCGGTGAGCTCGGCGACGGTGACGGCATCGGCGTTGCCGCGCCGGCGGCGGCGCCGGCCGCCGACCGGGGGTGCCCCGATCGTGCCGTTGCGGGCCAGCAGCTCCGCGACCGAAATCGGCCGGGTGTTGCTGTGGTCGTCCTCAGATCCAGTCATCGCCTGCTGCCTTCGAGCCTCGCTGCTTCACCGTCCAGCATCGCGCACCGACATCGGCCGTGAGGCCGATTCTCCGCTCGCTCTGCCTGGTTTGCCAGAATCGTCCGATTCGCCGCTGCCGCCCACGAAGGCGCTACCGTCTGCCTCACTGTCGAGTTTCCGCAGGATGAGACCTTCACGCAACGCCCAGGGACAGATATCGACGCTCTCGATGCCGAGGGCTTTCATGCTCGCCTCCGCCACCAGCGCGCCCGCGACGATCTGAGGTGCCCGATCGGCACTCACCCCTTCCAGTTCTGCTCGGTCAGCCGCGGTCATCCTAGAGATGAAATTTATGAGTTGCCGAAGACCGGTGGCGGTCAGCGTGCGTTTGACCCGCGGACCGGCCCCCGACGGCGCGGCACCGGTGAGCCTGGCCAGCGAACGGAAGGTCTTCGACGTGGCCACCGCGAGGTCCGGAGGGCCCGCGTCGGCGATCGCCGACGCCGCCTCGGACAGCTCGTTGGACAGCCAGTCCCGCAGCATCGCCACCCGGCGCCGGCCCGGCGGATCCTCGGGCAGCCATTCCCGCGTCAACCGCCCCGCACCCAGCGGCAGCGACAGCGCGACGTCGGGTTCCTCGTCCACCCCGCTGGACAGCTCCAGCGACCCGCCGCCGATGTCGATGTTGATGATCCGACCGGCGCTCCAGCCGTACCAGCGGCGCACCGCCAGGAAGGTGAGCCGCGACTCGTCGACGCCGCTGAGCACTCTGAGCTCCACGCCGGTCTCGGCCCTGACCCGGGCCAGCACGTCCTCGGAGTTCGTCGCGTCCCGCACGGCGGAGGTGGCGAACGCCATCAGCTCGGCACACCCGGAACTGGTGGCGATCCGCGCGAACTCGTCGACGGTGCCGACAAGCCTGTCGGCGCCCCTGCGGGTGAGTTTCCCCGAGGTGTCGATGGCCTCCGCCAACCGCAGAGAAGCCTTGGTGGAACTCATCGGAGTGGGGTGGCCACCGCGGCGGGCATCCACCACCAGAAGGTGAACGGTGTTGCTGCCCACGTCGAGCACGCCTAGTCGCACCCAACCAACCTAATGGGTCTACCGTGGAAAACCGTGAGCGCATCGGCATCGCATCCTGGTGAGGTCGAATTGGATTTCGCCCGTGAGTGGGTGGAGTTCTACGACCCGGACAACCCCGAACATCTGATCGCCGCCGATCTGACCTGGCTGCTGTCCCGCTGGACCTGTGTGTTCGGCACCCCCGCCTGCAAGGGCACCGTGGAGGACCGGCCCGACGACGGATGCTGTTCCCACGGGGCGTTTCTGTCCGACGACGACGATCGCGCCCAGCTCGACGACGCGGTCAAACTGCTGACCGCCGAGGACTGGCAGTTCCGTGACAAGGGTCTGGGCCGCAAGGGTTACCTGGAGCTCGACGAGTACGACGACAAACCCAACTGGCGGACGCGAAAGTACAAGGGCGCCTGCATCTTTCTGAATCGCCCGGGTTGGCCGAAGGGCATCGGCTGTGCGCTGCACCAGAAGGCGCTGGAGATCGGTGTGGAGCCGCTGACGCTCAAACCCGAGGTGTGCTGGCAGCTGCCGATCCGCCGCACCCAGGAATGGGTGACCCGACCCGACGGCTCGGAGATCCTCAAGACCACCATCACCGAGTACGACCGCCGCGGCTGGGGCGAAGGCGGCCTCGATCTGCACTGGTACTGCACCAGCGACCCCGGCACCCACGTCGGCGCCAAACCGGTGTGGCAGTCCTACGCCCCCGAGCTGACCGAACTTCTCGGCGAGAAGACCTACGCGGAGCTGGCCGCGATGTGCAAGCGCCGCAGCGGTTTAGGGTTGATCGCCGTGCACCCGGCGACCCGCGCCGCCGAATGACCGGATCGCGCTAGCCCATCCGGCCGGCGGTGCGCCGCGGCTCCGCGGTGCGCCGGATCGCCGGTGCGACCGGTCTGCCCTGCAGCAGTCCACGCACGCTGCCCGCGTCGATCGCGTACCGGTAGACGGGCAGCGCATCCCGTACCGCCTGCACCGTCGCGTCGACGGCCTCGTCGGTGTGCGCGGCGGAGGTGACGAAAGACTGACCGAGCACGCCGCGGCGCAACAGTTCCTGTAGGAACAGCGTGCGGTAGGCCTGTGACGGCGTGCCGTCGGCGTCGCCGGTGACGAACACCAGACACGTTGGGCGCCCGATCACCCGGAGGTGCTCCTCCAGCCCGGCCTCGGCCACCGCCGCGCCGACGCCGGCGGCCAGCCGGCGGCCCGCGTGCTCCATCCGCGCGATCGGGTCCTCGCTGCGGTACGCCGCGGCCACCGCGCGGAACGCGGCCAGGGACGCCGTTTCCGGGCCGTGCGTGGTGGAGAGCAGGAAGACCCGGTCGGCGCCGGTGCGCAAACCCCCGAACTCCAGGTGACGGCGGAGTCCCGCCAGCGCCGACAGCGGGAACCCGTTGCCCATCGCCTTGCCCCAGCAGGACAGGTCCGGGGTGACCCCGTACAGGGTCTGCGCGCCGCCGGCCGCCCAGCGGAAGCCGGTGATCATCTCGTCGAACACCAGCAGCGTGCCGGTGCGGTCGCACAGGTCGCGGACCTCGTCGAGGAACCCGGCGGCGGGTTCGGCGGTCGCCGAGGCGGGCTCCATCACCACGCAGGCGACGTCCTCGGCGCTCAGCAGTTCGGCCAGCGACGCGGCGTCGTTGTACCGGAACCGGACCGTGGCCGCGGCGTGCTCGGCGGGCACGCCTGCGGCCATCGCGGTGGTGCCGATGAACCAGTCGTCGGTGGAGAAGAACGGTTGATCGCAGACCGCGACCTTGACCCGGCCGGTCACCGCGCGGGCCAGCCGCACCGCCGCGGTGGTGGCGTCGGACCCGTTCTTGGCGAACTTGACCATCTCCGCCCCGGGCACCAGTTCCAGGAAGTCCTCGGCGGCGGCGACCTCCAGCGCGGTCGGCCTGCTGAACCCGAGGCCGTCGGCCATCGCGCGGGCTGCCGCGTCGACGAC
Organism: Mycobacterium sp. ZZG; assembly: GCF_054786995.1. Lineage (NCBI taxonomy): Bacteria > Bacillati > Actinomycetota > Actinomycetes > Mycobacteriales > Mycobacteriaceae > Mycobacterium > Mycobacterium sp. ZZG. The sequence continues at coordinate 17,755 of NZ_JBTBFV010000005.1, read as the reverse complement.
CGGGCGATAGCCGTGACCGAGGGTCACCGCGCGCAGCCCGATCCCGTACTCGATGTATTCGTTGCCGTCGGCGTCCCACACCCGGCAGCCCGACCCTCGGGTCAGCACCGGCGGCATGAACTCCGGGTACTGGTCGGGCCCCCGCGCGTAGGTGTGCGCGCCGCCGGGCACCAGCTCGTGCAGCCGCTCCTGCAGCTGCCGGGACCGCGCGAAACTGCGTGCGGGCCTGACGAACCGATCATCGGGAACCCAGCGGCCGTCCAGTTGCGGCCAGCGCGCCGACACCTCGGCCCGCAGATCACCCAGCGTCAGCAGCACCCGGTCCGGGTCCGCCGCGACGAGCTCGTCCGGTGACACGATCGGCACATCGGTGCCCGGCATCCGGCGGCCCTGCTTGGCCGGTGCCGCGTCCGCGACCGCACCGATCAGCGTCCGGTCCAACCCGGCCCGGGCGAACAGCGCGACGGCGCGCGACGCGGCGCCGTACGCGTAGACCCGGCGGCCGGCCCGGCGTTCCTGCTCCAGCCAGCTACGCAGCGCGACCACCTGCGAATCGGCGGCGTCCTGCACAACGCCCACGGTGGCCGCATCGGTCAGCGCGGCTTCGGATTCCAGCAGGGACGCGACGGTCGGGCCGGGTTCGCCGGTGCCATGGACGGCCGCGACGAGCACGGTCCCGCCGTAGAGGTCGAAGGTCCACGCGTGTGCGGCGCGCATACCGACCCGCTCGAGCTGTGCGACGACGACCGGCGTGGAGTAGTAGGCGAAGTGGCCGTGCCGCAACGAGTTCCACTGCCCGTGCGCGACGATCGCGGCCAAGCTGTGGAACTGGATCAGCAGCACCCCGTCCGGCGCGGTGGCCCTGGCGCGCTCTTCGAACGCGGTCTGCTGGTCGGCGTCGTGCATGATGCCGAAACAGTCGAGCACGACGTCGGCCGTGCCCCCGCAGGTGGCGCGGTACCGGCGCTCGGCGAGAAGCGGCAGCCAGCTGCCGCCGTGCGGGCTGCCGAACTCGCGTACCGTGCCGCCCGCCACGTTCAGCCAGCCCGCGTCCTCGACGCGGCGGACCGCTTCTGCAGCTTGATCTTTGAGCGCCTGCGGCTCGACACCGCGGGGCTCAGCAGTGTCGGTGTCGTCCTCGGCGAGCTGAGCGAGCCCGCATGCGGCGCACAGGTCCATCGCCAGCGGGTGGGACACCTCCGCCGGATCGACGGGCAGGTCGGCCGGCGGGAAGTGGTCGGCGGCGGGCACCAGCCCCAGGTCGAGCACACGGTGCAGTCCGGGATCCCCGCATCCGCGGCAGTGGCCGGCCTTCATGCCACCATGTCCTGGTGCGTATCGAACCGGCCCAGCTCGCGGGTGTGGTCACGCTGGTGCCGCAACCGCACCACGACGACCGTGGATTGTTCACCCGCACGTTCGACGCCGAGGTTTTCGACGACTGGTCGGGTGTGCCCGGCGCCGCGGCCTCGTTCGTCCAGGATTCCCAGTCCCGCTCGGCCCGTGGGGTCATCCGCGGCCTGCACGGCCGGCGCGGCCGCGGCGAGGCCAAGCTCGTGCGCTGCGCACACGGTGCCGTGCACGACGTGCTCGTCGACGCCAGACCGCAGTCGCCGACGTTCGGCAGGCACGAGGTGTTCCTGCTCGACGACACCACATTCCGCCATCTCTACGTGCCGCCGGGCATGCTGCACGGCTTCCAGGCGCTCACCGACGTCGCCGACGTCTGCTACCGCATCAACCGCGCGCACGATCCGGCCGAGGACATCGCCGTGGCGCACGACGACCCCGACCTGGATATCGAATGGCCGCTGCGTCCGGCCCTGCTGTCGCCGCGTGACGCCGCGGCGGCCAGCTGGGCCCGGCTGCTCACACAACTTCACTGATCCTCCGCATCGCGTCGTCCAGCCGGCCGCTGTCGCGCAGCTGCGCGAGGCGGGCCAGCCGGGTGAACTTCGCCGCCATGTCTGCCGAAGTCAGGCCGTGGCGCAGATACGCCGAGCACAGCTCGGCGGCCCCTTCGGCCACCGACACGGCGGCCTCGAAGCCGAGTTCGGTTCTGGCCCTCGTGAAGTCGACCCGGTAGGAACGCGGGTCGGCACCGGTCTCGCCGGTGATCAACACCTGTGAGGCCGGCACGGCGTCGGCCACCTGCCGCGCGATCTGCGCCACGGTGACGTTGTTGCGCTCGCTGCCGATGTTGAAAGCGCGGCAGGCGACCGTCGGCGCCGGCGCCTCCAGGCACCGGATGAACGCCGCGGCGATGTCGCGGGCGTGCACCAGCGGACGCCACGGGGTGCCGTCGGACAGCACGCGCACCACCCCGGTCAGCACCGCGGATCCGACCAGGTTGTTCAGCACGATGTCTGCGCGCAGCCGCGCCGAGAAACCGAACGCCGTGGCGTTGCGCAGGAACACGGGAGCGAAGTCGCTGTCGGCCAGTGCCGCCACATCGTCCTCGACGCGGACCTTGCTGACCGCGTAGGGCGTGAGCGGGCGCAGCGGGGCGTCCTCGTCGACCGCCCCGTCCCCTGCCGCGCCGTACACCGAACACGTCGAGGCGTACAGGAACCGTTGCACCCCGGCCTCTTTCGCGAAGCGGGCCAGGCGCACCGAGGCGTGGTGGTTGATGTCGTGGGTGACCTCGGGCGCCAGCGCGCCGAGCGGATCGTTGGACAGGGCGGCCAGGTGGATGACCGCGTCGAAGCCGGCCAGGTGCTCGGGGCGGACGTCGCGCAGGTCGACTGCCAGGCCCACGGGGTCGTCCGGGCGGGGGCCCAGCACGCAGTCGGCGAAGTACCCGACGTCCAGACCGGTGACCTGGTGGCCTGCCGCGCGCAGCGCCGGCACCATGACGGTGCCGAGATAGCCCTGGTGACCGGTGACCAGTACGCGCCGGCTCATGCCGCACCTCGCCGCGGGAATCGCAGCACCGTCTTCTCCGCGACGAACGCCTCGGCGTGCGCGCTGCGGCACTGCACGCCGCGCAGTCGCGTCAACCCGAGGAACGACTGCTCGTCGAACCAGTCGCGGCCGGCCTGCGACGGGTAGTGCTTGTGCAGCAGCCTGACCTTCTCCTCGGCGATCTCGGCATCCACCGGGTGGAACACGTTGGGCGACGGGGTGTCCGACTCCCATTTGAGGATCTCGTAGCCCAGCACCACGTGGTCGCGGAACTCGGTGGGGGTCAGTTCGGCGAGCAGCCGGTGGTCCTGGTGGGCGTCATGGCGGTGCGGGCTGAACACCAGTTGCGGTTCGCAGCTGCGGCGCATTGTGCTGAGCCCGTCCTTGACGCTGTCCCAGTGGGCCGGGGTGCGCCCGTCGGGCAGGCCCAGGAGGGTCAGGTGCACCGTGGCGCCGGGGCAGAACGCCGCCAGCGCCGCCCGCTCCTCGGCTTCGCGTTCGGTGCCGGCGCCGCACAGCACCAGTGCATGGACCTGCAGTCCCGGGTTCGCCCGAGACAGCGTGAGAAGTGTTGCGCCTGCGCCGATCGCGATGTCGTCGCAGTGCGCGCCGAGCGCCGCCACCTCGCGGACGGGTCCTGCGGTGAGGTCGATCACGAGGCCGCCTTCGCGTGCTCCCACAGTGCCCACGGCCGGTCCCCGCTGCGGTAGGCGACTTCGAGCTCGGCACGCTCCTTGAAGGTGTCGGCGGGCTTCCAGAAGCCGAGATGCCGGTACCCGAACAGCTTTCCGTCGGCGGCCAGCCGGGCGCAGGTGTCCTCGACCAGATCGCAGTTCTCGGTGAGCAGGTTCAGGATCTGCGAGGACATCACGAAGTAGCCCCCGTTCTCCCAGATCGGCAGCCGGGACACCGGGGTGATCCCGGTGATCGCACCGCATCCCTGCCCGGAGTCGGCCACGTCGACGCAGTGGAACGACGACTGGGGCGGCACGATCAGCATCGACGCCGTCGCTCCCGACGCCTTGACCTCGTCGATGATGTCGTTGAGCGGCGCGTCGGTGAGCACGTCGGCGTAGTTGGCGAGGAAGTACTCGTCGTCCTCGACGAAGTGGCGCACCCGCCGGAGCCGTTCTCCGATCGAGGATTCCGTGCCGGTGTCGACGAAGGTGATGGACCAGTCGCTGATGTCGGTCTGCAACAGCTCCACCTTGCCGCCGCGGATGACGAAGTCGTTGGACGCCGATTCCTGATAGGTGAGGAAGTAGTTCTTGATGTGCTCGGCGCCGTAGCCCAGGCACAGCACGAACTCGGTGTGCCCGAAGTGGGCGTAGTAGCGCATGACGTGCCAGATCAGCGGTCGCGGACCGAGCATCTGCATGGGCTTGGGGATGGTGTCGTCGCTGCTGTTGCGCATGCGCATCCCGTAGCCACCACAGAATAACACGACTTTCATTTCACGGTTCCTTCCGTCAGGTCGACGACGTGCAGGGTGGGAAGTGGGAAGACCAGCCGCGCACCCCATTCGGCGGTGTACGCGAGCTGCTCGGTGATCTCGGCCCGCAGGTTCCACGGCAGCACCACGATCACGTCGGGGCGGTCCTTGTCGAGCTGGGCCGGATCGTGAATCGGGATCCGCGTGCCCGGGGTGAACCGGCCATGCTTGTACGGGTTCCGGTCCACGGTGTACTCGATCAGGTCGTCGCGGATACCGCAGTAGTTGAGCAGCGTGCTGCCCTTGCCGGGTGCCCCGTAGCCGACCACCCGCAGGCCGCGGGACCGGCAGTCGAGCAGGAAGCGCAGCAGGTCGTGCCGGATCGCCTCGGTCCGGGGCCGCAGGCCGAGATATCCGTCGAGGTGGTGCAATCCGGCCTCGTTCTCGGCCTCCAGCGCCGCGGTGACCCGAGGGCCCGGTGCACCGGCGCTCTCCGCGGGACGTGCCCACAGCCGGATCGATCCGCCGTGGGTCGGCAGCATCTCCACGTCCACCACCGACAGCCCTCCGGTGGCCAGCGCCCGGATCGCCGAGAGCACGGTGTAGTACTGGAAGTGCTCGTGGTAGACGGTGTCGAACTGGCCCAGCGCAACCAGATTCAGCGCGTGGTGGACCTCGATGCTCAGCCAGCCGTCGTCGGCAAGCAGACCACGCAGCGCCCGGGTGAAGCCGAGCAGGTCGGGGATGTGGGCGTAGACGTTGTTGGCGACCACCAGATCGGCGGGCCCGTGCTGGGCGCGCACCTCGGCGGCGGTCTGTTCGTCGAGGAACGCCGACAGCGTCGGCACTCCGCGGCGGCGCGCGGCCGCCCCGACGTTGATCGAGGGCTCCACGCCCAGGCACCCGATGCCGGCCGCGACGACGTGCTGCAGCAGGTACCCGTCGTTGCTGGCGACCTCGACCACGAACGAATCCCGGCCCAGCCCGGCACGTTCGGTGGCGTCGGCCACGAAGCGCCGGGCGTGGTCGACCCAGGTGTCGGAGTACGACGAGAAGTACGCGTACTCGGTGAAGTTGTCCTCAGGCGTGATCAGCGCCGGAATCTGCAGCAGCAGACAGTCCTGGCACAGCCGCAGGTGCAGTGGGTAGGTCGGCTCCGCGACGTCGAGTTCGTCTGCGGTGAGGAACTTCGCGCACGGCGGCGTGGCGCCGAGGTCGAGCACACTGTGCATGCGGGCGGATCCACACAATCGGCATCTCATCGGCACACCTCCTGGTATCGGTACACGGTGGTGGTCTCGTCCTGCATTCGCAGGCACCACACCGGGCTTGTCGCGAACATGTCCTCGAAGCGCTCGACCGTGCCGGGTTCGGCGTGGCCGAGATAGGACAGCGCCGCCGTCGCCTCGTCGGAGAACACGAAGTACGTGTCCCCCGTCCCGGCCGCGGCCAGCGCGGTCACGTCGTCGAACTGTCCGGCGTCCGGGAAGCCGGTCTCGAAACCCGGCCAGCGTTCGAAAATGGTTCCGTCGTAGGCGCTGTCGGCGACAGCCAGGGACACCGCCGTCGCCGTCGCCCGCGACGGGAAGCCTGCGGTGTGCAGATTCCACACGGTGGCCGGGCCCCGGGACGCGTCCACACCCTCCACCAGGTTCGCCAACAGCGCCAGCTGGGAAGGCTTCTGCACGTTGAGCTGCCAGGTGCCGTAATAGCCCTGCAGCCCTGCGCCGGCGATCCCGGCCAGGGCCAGCGCGGCCACGTACCGGCCGGCACGGACTCTGATCGATGCGACCAGCAGCGGAGCGATCAGCACCGCGCAGCCCGGCAGTGCGTACAGGTAGACGCGGAAGATCGCCTCGCCCCCATAGCTGTTGAGCAGCAGCAGACCGAACGGACTGAACGCCAGCACGGCCGGGATCAGCACGCGGCGCCCACTGCGCCACCACACCACCACCGCGACCAGCGCCAGCAGCACCATCCCGGCCGACAGCCCGCGACACACGAGCGAGGTGAACATCTTCGCGGCCGACCCGGCGTACTCGGCGTTTCCGGCGCCGTTGGCCAGTGGGTTCATGCTCGACAGGCCGCCGTGCTGGAAGACGATGTAACTGCGCGGAATCAGGTATCCGATCAGCACTGCGGCATAAGGGATCACGATCCAGGCCGACCTGAGCCGACGCGCCGCCGCCAGCGTCACGACCACACCGAACACCCAGTACGGCGTGAGCTGGTGGGTGGGCACCAGCGCGGCGAACAACACCAGCGACAGCCATCCGGCCGCAGGGGCGGTGCGCGCGGCGAGCAGCGTGACGACGACACCGAGACCGAGCACCATCGCATAGGCCTGGGGGGCGAAGTAGTCCTGAGCCACCCAGTTCGCCAGTTCGACGACCATCACCGCGGCGAGCGTCTGCGGCCGGTCCAATCCGAGCGTGGCCGACAGGCCCGCGATGACCAGTGCCAGCACCACGTGGGTCACCGGCGCGAACCAGTGCGCGACGGTCACGGGATCCACTGCGGTGACGTCACTGAACCAGGCGAACGAGGTGAAGAACGCGGGCCATTCGCGGTAGACGTCGACGCCGGACGGCGGGAACCCGTGATGCTGTATCAGGTAGTCGACGATGCCGAGATGTTTGTAGGTCCACGGATACAACGGCAGGTCGGTGATCAGCGTGACGGTCAACCGCAGCACCACGATCACGGCGCCGACCGCCGCGGCGGCGACCACCAGCGCGTCGTCCCGCAGCGCGACCACGAACACCGCGACGAGCACGGCGGCCACCGCGACGAGCATCGGTCCGGTGCCGCTGAACAGCAGGCCGAACGCCGAGTCGGGGGCGGCTGCCATCCCGGGCAGCGCGGCTGCCCATCCGCACAACGCCGCGATGATCCACAGGTACGGCGCGGTCACCCGCCAATGCTGCGCGGCCGGCAGCGGCCAGGCGGTGGTGAAAGTGCCGCGGCGCCAGACTGACACCAGCGCCGACGCCGCGACGGCCGCCGTGGCCGACAGCAGCAACGGCACCGGGAGCCAAAGCCCCGCCCAGTTGCACACCGCGGTGGCCCCGGCCATTCCGGCCAGGCCGGTGACCGGCACGACCGCGACGACGGTGGCCGACGGCAGACGCAACCACAGCACCGTCGCCAACCCGGGACCGGTCAGGACGAACACCGCCAGCAGCACCGCCCGCAGCCACGGCGGCACCGGGGCCAGTGACAGCGTGCCGAGCACCGCCGACGCCAGCGCGAACGGTTCCACCGCCGGGGTGTCGAGGTGATGCGCGACCGGGGCGACCTTGCGGTGCCTGCCGCCGCCCGACGGCGGCGCCACGCGATGGACCGGGCGTTCGAGGAGATCAGTCACCGGTCACCCTCACCCAGTCGACCGTCATCTCGGCGGGAAACGGTGTGCCGTCCTGCACGGGCCCCGGCCAGTCCCCACCGACCGCGACGTTGAGCACGAGGAAGAACGGCTTGTCGAACACCCAGAGTTGTTCGGGGGAAAGGTCTGCGGCGTGGAACACGCCGGTGGTCCGGTCGTCGACGCCCATCGAGACGATGCCCGGTTCCCGCTGCACCCAGTAGGTGTGGAAGCCGTCGACGAAGGCCGGATCGATCGGCACGGCCGCAGCCAGCTTGTATTCCGTGCCGTCGGTGTAGGGGCCGATCGCGCCGGAGTGGACGAAGTGCGCCTCACCGATGGTCTCGACGACGTCGAGTTCTCCGCTGGCGGGCCAGCCCACACTGTCGAGGTCGGTGCCCAGCAGCCAGAAGGCGGGGTGCAGCCCCGCGCCCTGGGGCAGCTTCAGCCGCGCCTCCGCACGTCCGTAGGTGAAGGACAGACGGTCTTTGGTGGTCAGCCGCGCGGAGGTGATATGCCGGCCGTCGCGCCGGGCGGTCACCACGAGGTGGCCGTCGCCGTCCAGCGCCGCGTTGGCCGGATCGTCGGTGTACACCTGCACTTCGCCGTTGCCCCATCCGCCGCCGCCGACGTCGTGGCCCCACCGCGCCGGGTCGGGCGGCGTCCCCGCGGCACCGTTGAAATCGTCGAAGAGCACCAACGACGCTGCTGCAGTGGGACGTTCGATCACATAAAGCAGACCGACCGGCAGTGCCGCGGCCAGCAGCACCGCCCCGACGCGGATCGGGACCCGGTTCGACGGCGCCGCATGACGGGGCCGCGCGCCCGGTGCGGCACCGATACCGCGCAGCCACGCCACGGTCGGCCAGATCAGGATCAGCGCGGCCAGCGCTTCGGCCACCAGGTAGGCCCAGCCGACGCCGATGACACCGAGCGCGCGGGTGCCGTACCAGGATCCGGCGACGATCACCACGGTGACCAGTGCCTGCACGGACAGGTACAGCGCGAGTCTGCGCTGCACGCGGGCGAAGCCCTCGTAGACGGCGGCCACCGCCGACAGCGGCAGGAACGCCGCCGCCAGCCACAGCAGAGCTGTGCCCTCGGCACGGTATTCGTCACCGGCCAGGCCCAGCGTCAGCGGTCCCACCAGGAGCAGACCGGCCGAGGACAGCACGGCCACGGCGGCCATCATCCGCACCATGCGCCAGGACAGCGCCCGCACCTGGCCGGGGTTGGCCGCGACCTCGGCCACGTACGGTCCGACGACCAGGTGCATCATCAGGTACAGCGCGCTGATCATGGCCCAGCTGATCGCGAAGTACGCGTTCGCCGCAGGTCCGATCTGGGTGACCACGATCAGCGGCACCACCAGCGGACCGATCGACCACAACGACCCGATGCCCAGTGACGAACCGAAGTACGACCACATCTGTTTGCGCGGAGGCAGATCGGCCGGGCGGTGCCATCGGGGATGCCGCCGGCTGCGCCGGTGTAGCACCACGTAGGTGCACAAAGCGGCGACCGCGGCGGTGAGCGTCCAGCTCAGCACGATGGTGGCGGCCTGCTCCCAGACCGCCAGTGCGACGACCGCCACCAGCTTCGCCGCGGCGTGCGCCAGGTTCTTCACCGCCGACCAGCGCGCCACACCCAGCCCCGAAGTGGCCTTGTCGAGCAGGGCGAAAACAGCCAGCACCATCACCATCAGCGGGAAACCCGCCATCGCCCAGCCGGATTCGAACAGCGGCTGACGCGGGCCGACGACGACCAGCACCGCCCCGGTCAGCGCACCGGTGCCTGCGACCAGCAGGAAGCCACGGTGCAGCAGAGCGGGCGCGCGCGTTCCCGCCACCGGCAGGAAGCGCTCGTAGAAGACGTCGAGGCCGAGACACGACAGCGACGACAACAGCACCGCCGAAGTGATGAGCGCCGAGGCCAGACCGACCTCGTGAGCGGGGAACAGCCGGGCCGACACGGCCCAGAACGCCAGGCCGAGCACACCTGTCGACGCCGTCGACAGGATCAGCGCAACGGTGTTGAGCCGCAGGTTGCGTTCGGCGTGCAGGCTCACGTCGTCCCCAGAAGCGGTGCGGGGCTTCGCCCCTCGCGCAGCGCGGCGCGGTAGGCGCGGAAGCCGGCGAGGACCGAGCGCCACGCGGGCGTGGTCAGCCCGTCGGGCAGCAGGTCGGTCAGGTCGTCGGCGGGGCGGGCCGTGGACGCCGAGTACGACAGGTGCCCGACGAACGCAGGAGCCTTGCGCACCGCCGTCATCACGGCGTCGGGGGCCGTGCGGCGATCGCACGCGATCTTGGCGATCCAGGCCCCCAGGCCTGTCCCGTAGGTGCGGCTCTGCGCGGCGAGGCCGTCACCGTCGGCGCGGTGCCGGTGCCACACCAGCGCAGCCGGGTCGTACACCAGCTGCCCGCCTGCGGCCAGCACACGGAAGAACATGTCGAGGTCCTCCCCGCCGCCCGCCGGGGCGCCGGCCCCGAGGGCCTCGTCGAATCCACCCAACGCGAGGGCGACGGCCCGGTCGACGGCGAAGTTCGCGCCGGTGCCGTAATGCCCGACCGCGTACGGGAACAGCGGGATGTCGGCCGGCGGCGCGGACCGGTCGAACACCCGCGCGTCCAGACACTTCGACCACGCCACCCGGGCGTCGAAGTACGCCTGCGCCGGGGTGCGCAGTTCGGCGGCGGGCACGATCCCGGACACGCACGAGACCGACGGTCCGCGACCGAAGCCGTGGGCGATCGCGCTCAGCCAGTGCCGGTCGACGACGACGTCGTCGTCGGTGTACGCGACGACCTCGCCCCCGGCGGCCAGCAGTCCGGTGTTGCGCGCCCGGGACAGTCCGGGGCGTGGTTCCTCGACCACCCGCACCCGGGGGTCGGCCAGGCTCTCGACGTACCGCCGGGTGGCGTCCGTGGCACCGGCGTTGTCGACGACGACGATCTCGAAGTCCGGATAGTTCACGGCCAGAGCCGATTCCACGGCGGTACGCAGCATGGACACGCGGTCGCGGGTGCAGATCACGATGCTGATCGGCACGGCTCGCGCGCCGGGAACCGTCGATGCGGGGCCCGTCGGCGACGGGTCCCGCGCGGGCAGGTCGGCGACAGCCGCCCGCAGCTGCCGCGGATCGACGGCCCGGTCGACGATGTCGAGCTCGACGAAGCCGAGCGGGCCGGACTCGGCGCGCACCAGCAGGCGGGCCCGCCGGTATCCGTCGGCGGCGTGCAGCCGGTGCACGCCGCACGCGTCCGCCCAGATCTCGCCCACCCAGAGCGCGCCGTCCCAGTCCGGCCGCGCCGCACCGGCGAGCACGGGGCGTAGCGTCACGTCGGGGACGGTGAGGTCGGTCATCTCAGCTGCTCCGCCGGGTGAGCCTGCCCCGCAGGTAGCCGGCGGTGGTGACGCCGAGCCCCAGCACCATGACCGCCGCTCTGGCCCGGCCGCCGCGGCGCAGGGACACTGCTTCCCGGGCCACCGCACGCGGCAGAACCCTGGTGGTGTAGGCACGTTCGCTGTCGAGTGGCCGCGACGCCCGGGCCAGCCGGGTGACCACCGCCTTGGACAAGCCTTCGTGGTAGCAGCGGCTGACGAAGTACCGCAGCGTCGCCCGGTCGCTGCTGACGTAGTGCCGCACGGACGCAGCGGGATCCAGCAGCACCCGGCCGGTCGGTCGCATGGTGCGCAGCCGCAGGAACAGCTCGGTCTCCTCGCCGCCGACCGGCTTCTTTCCGACCCGGCCGACCTCCGGGCGGAATCCGCCGATGTCGTCGAGCGCGGACCTGCGTAGCGACATGTTGCAGCCCAACGGATTACGCACCGGTGCGAGACGCTCGGGTTGGCCGGTATAGCTGCAGCCGACCACCCAGTCGAACTCGGCGGGCATCCAACGGGGGCGGCCGTCCGGCCAGACCGGCGCCGCGGAGCCGCCGACCCCGAGCACGCGGGGATTGTCGTAGTGCCGCAGCAGGGCCCGGCTCCATCCGGGTTCGGCGGCCGCGTCGTCGTCGAGGAACGCCACCACCTCGCCGTCGGCGAAATCCACTCCGGTGTTGCGAGCCCCCGACAGCCCACGCGGACCGTCGCTGTGACGCACCAGGATTCGATGATCGTGGCCGAACCGTACGATTGCGCGCACGTAGAGCTCGTCGTTGTGGTCGATCACCACGACGACCTGCAGCTGCGGGCCCCGGTCGGCCAGCACCGACTCGACCGACCGGCACAGGTCGTCCCAGCGTTCGGTGGTGTAGGCGCAGATGACGACGGACAGGCTTTCCACCGGCCGCAGTTCGGCCCGCCGAACGTGCGGCAGTACCCGGTGGTTGCGGACGTGCTCAATGGTCATGTGCGCTCCTGCGGCTGCGGATCGTGCTCAACGCGTAGAGACCGGTGCGCCGGAGCTGCATGTCGCAGGACCGGACACGGCCGTAGATGCGGTCGCCGACGGTGACGTTCCAGGCCGGGTCGGCCGCGAGCATGCCGGAGAACCCGAGGATCTGCCCGAGCTGGGACCGCGCGGAGGTCAGCGCCGTGGTGGAACCGCTGGCGATCCGGAAGGCCGCGAGAGTTCTCGGGACGCCGTAGAACTCGCCGCGGCCGAGCAGACGCACCCACAGGTCGAGCTCGCTGAGGAACGAGCTGACGTGCCGGAACCCGCCGCAGCGGTCGAAGTCGGCGCGCCGGAACATCGCGGCGACCGGCGGGCCGATCGGGTTGGTGCCGCTGCGGACGATGCGGCGCACGACGTGGTCGGCCGGCCGCCTGCCCTCGATGCCCGGCAGGCCCCGGTCGGGCCGGATCATCGTGCCTGCGTCGTCGATGAAGTCCGTCCGCGCCGAGACCAGCGTGACCTCGGGCATCGCCTCCAGCGCGGCCGCCTGTACCCGCACGCAGTCCGGCGCCAGAATGTCGTCGGCGCAAACGAGTTTGACGTAGCGGCCGCGGCTGCGGCGGATCGCGAGATTGAAGTTGTCGATCATCGGCACGGTCACGTCGTTACGCAGGACCCGAACCCGCGGATCGGTGAGCCCGTCGAGTAGTCGGCCGGTGCCGTCGGAGCTGTTGTTGTCGACGACCACGACCTCGAAGTCGTCGCTGTCCTGCGCCAGCGCGCTGTCCAGGGTCGCGCCCAGATGGCGCTGCGCCTGGTAGGCGGGGATGCAGATCGACACTGCGGGACGGGCTTTGCGCTCGCGCGGTGTTCTCGACGGCGACGTCGAGGCGATGATGCTGGTCACGTCGTCAACCCCCCGGATGATCGCTACGCCGAGCGCTTCTCGGCGGCCAGCGCCTGGGCCACGCGGCCCGAGACGCCCGACCGGTGGTTGCGCAACACCGTGCGCAGCACCCGGATCCCGTCCCGGATGGCGTGCAGGTTCGATGTGCCGTAGCGCCTCGGCATCTCCATGCTGGGCACCTCGGCGATGCGCAGCCCCGCTTGACTGGCGCGCACCGTCATCTCCGCCTCGATCTCGAAACCCGTTGCCTGCAAGGCCAACAAGTCGAGATACCGGCGATGGAAGGCACAGAACCCGTAGCACAGGTCGGTGAGCTCGCTGTCGAACAGCGAGTTGAACACCGCAAGAAGGAATTTGTTGCCGGCCCGGCGGAACGGTGTGATGTCCAGCGACCCGCCGCCGGCGATGAACCGCGAACCCTTGACGAAGTCGTAGCCGTTGGCCAGGAAGTGCAGGTAGTGCCGGATCTCCTGGGGGGCCATGCTGCCGTCGGCGTCCATCATCACTACGACGTCGCCGGTGGCGGCGGCGAAGCCGGCGCGCAGCGCATCCCCCTTGCCGGTCCCCTGCTGCGACACCACCGTGATGTCGGGGCGGTAGCTGCGCGCGGTGATCACGGTCGCGTCGGTCGATCTGCCGTCGACCAGGATGATCTCGTCCACGTCGTCGGTGATCTGTTCGAGCACCCACGCGACGTTGCGGGCCTCGTTGCGGACCGGGATGACCAGGCTGACCGTCATCGCCGACGCGGCAGGCGTGCGGCCCGCCGCCGTGCGCGCGCTTCGGCCGTCGATCAGGCCGGTGGCCCGCATCGTCGCGGTCGTGTCGTGCCCGTTCTGCGCCGCCAGTTCAGTCACTGCTCGACTCCCTCTGTTCCGGGTCAGGTTCCCGTGGTTCGGACCGGTCCGCCCGCGGCCGCACAGGTGCAGTCAGCACATTCGGCTGCAAACCTCACTGCGTTCGCTACGGCGACAGATCGTGGCCGTTCGGCGTTAGCGCGGGACGTTATCAGTGCGTCAATCGACGCGCTAGGCAAGGTATTTTGGATCTAGCTAACCGATTCTGAGAGTTAGCTGTGTATCGACATCCGCGTTAATACTCGGGCATGTACCAGCTGGTAGACCGTATAACCGTGGAAGTTCATGAGACACCGACGCTTGTGGTGTCGCGTAATTTTGTGCGATCTTGTGCAGAGTTAGCAAACAGAAGACAACGAAAACGACCTGTCGACTGTTACCAAGATCACGAATTAACGGTGGTTGCCATTAAGGGCGTCAGCACCGAGATTTAATCTCACCGCAAACCGGGATACCGGGGAGCGGCGCCGCGACGGGTCAGCCTTCGAGCTTGTAACCCAGCCCCCGCACGGTCACCAGGTGAACGGGATTGGCCGGGTCCGTCTCGATCTTGCTGCGCAGCCGCTTGACGTGCACGTCGAGTGTCTTGGTGTCGCCGACATAGTCCGCACCCCAGACCCGGTCGATGAGCTGCCCGCGCGTGAGTACCCGCCCGCTGTTGCGCATCAGGTACTCCAGGAGGTCGAACTCCTTGAGCGGCAACGTGATCGGCTGCCCGTTGACGCTGACCACGTGCCGGTCCACATCCATCCGGACCGGTCCGGCCTCCAGCACCGCGTCGCCGACGCCGATCTCGTCGTTGTCGGCGCCGCGGCGCAGCACGGCCCGGATCCGGGCGATGAGCTCACGCGCCGAGTACGGCTTGGTGACGTAGTCGTCGGCCCCGAGTTCGAGTCCCACCACCTTGTCGATCTCGCTGTCCCGGGCCGTCACCATGATCACCGGGACGCTCGACCGCGACCGCAGTTGCTTGCACACGTCGGTGCCGCTCATCCCGGGCAGCATCAGGTCGAGCAACACGATGTCGGCGCCGGCGCGGTCGAACTCGGCCAGCGCGGCCGGCCCGTCGGTCACCACGGTGGTCTCGAAACCTTCTTTACGCAACAGAAAGGCCAGGGGATCGGCCAGGGACTCCTCGTCCTCCACGATCAGCACGCTGGTCATCGATGCATCAGCCCTCTCGCTCTTCGGGGTCGTCGGCACCGTCGGCGTCGGCGCCGCGGTGATAGGCAGGAATGGACAGGGTGAACGTCGAGCCGGTGCCCGGCTGGCTCCACAGTCGGATATCGCCGTTGTGATTGGCGGCGACGTGTTTGACGATCGCGAGCCCGAGACCGGTACCGCCGGTGGCCCGGGACCGCGCCTTGTCGACCCGGAAGAACCGCTCGAACACCCGCTCCTGGTCTTCCGGAGCGATCCCGATGCCCCGGTCGGTGACCGCGATCTCGATGTTCCCGCCGCGCCGCCTGCGGCTGATCGAGACCGCAGAACCGTTGGGCGAGTACGCAATCGCGTTGGACACCAGGTTGGCGATCGCAGTCACCAGCAGCGTCTGGTCGCCGAGCACCTGAAACCCGGTGGGTGCGTCGGTGGTGACGGCGATATCGGCGTTGTCGGCGGCGACTTTGTGCCGGGACAGCGCCTCGGAGACCACGGTGTCAACGTCGACGGCTTCCAGATCGGGCAGCCGTTCGGCGCCCTGCAGCCGGGACAGCTCGATCAGCTCGCCGACCATGTCGGCCAGCCGGGTCGACTCCGCCACCATCTTGCCGGCGAAGTGCTTCACGGTGTCGGGGTCGTCGTCCGAGGCGAGCACGGCCTCCGCGAGCACCCCCAGCGCACCGACCGGGGTCTTGAGCTCATGGCTGACGTTGGCGACGAAGTCGCGGCGAGTCGCCTCCATCCGCGCCTGCTCGGAGTGATCGGTCACGTAGACCACCGCGAACCGCCGGTCCTGATCGGTGAGCAGCTGCGCGTGTCCGCGGATCGACAGCCCCGCCCGGACAGGACGGCTGCGCCGGCGAGGCGACAGGTCGAAGGTGATGGGCTCACCGGTGAGCAGCGTGCGTTCCGCGGCCCCCCATGCCTGGTCATCGAGTAGCCGGTCACGCACCAGGCCGAACTCCTCGGCCCGGTCGTTGGTGTAGACGACGTCACGGAACGTGTCCACGACCGCGATGCCGACCGGAGCCTGGGAAACGATGTAATCCAGCATCTGCGACACCGTGAGGCCGATCTGTTCGCTGGATCGCCGTTGACGGCCGTCTCGAAGCCGGGGCGCCACCAGCACTCCGCACGCCACACCGACCGCCGATGCGAGCAGTGCCACCACCGCTACGAGAAGCAGCGCCGATCCGACACTCACGGGCAAATCGTACGCATTCGGTGAACGTCATCCCAGCGGCGAGCGGCCAAAACGGGACATGTCACAACGTCGGAGCCGGAAGTTCGGTCTCATGTCCCCGGTTGTTCACCCGGCGTTCGCCCGACGTCACCGCAGGATTACTTGGCGCCTTGGGCGGCCACGGCCGCGGCGCCCGCGGCCGCAGCCTCGGGGTCGAGGTAGCTGCCGCCGGCCACCGTCGGCTTCAGGTTCTCATCCAGGTCGTACCGCAGCGGGATACCGGTCGGGATGTTCAGGCTGACGATGTCTTCGTCGGAGATCCCGTCGAGGTACTTGACCAACGCCCGCAGCGAATTGCCGTGCGCGGCGATCAGCACGGTCTTACCGGCCTTCAGGTCCGGCACGATCACCTCGGTGAAGTAGGGGACGAAGCGTTCGACGACGTCCTTCAGGCACTCGGTCAGCGGGGGGCCGCCGGGGATGTCGGCGTATCGCGGGTCGCGGTCCTGGCTGAACTCGCTGCCGGGTTCGATGGGCGGCGGCGGGGTGTCGTAGCTGCGGCGCCACGCCATGAACTGCTCTTCGCCGTACTTGGCCTTCACCTCGGCCTTGTTCAGCCCCTGCAACGCGCCGTAGTGGCGCTCGTTGAGGCGCCAGTCGCGGTGCACCGGGATCCAATGCCGGTCGGCCTTGTCCAACGCGATGTTGGCGGTGGTGATGGCCCGGCGCAGCAGCGACGTGTACAGCACGTCGGGCAACCGGTCCTGCGCCTTGAGGAGCTCACCGGCGCGTGCCGCCTCGGCCCTGCCCTTGTCGGTGAGGTCGACGTCCACCCAACCGGTGAACAGGTTCAGCGCGTTCCACTCGCTCTCGCCGTGGCGGAGCAGGATCAGCGTCGAGGTTTCAGCCATGGGCTGATCTTCTCACGGCCGGGTCCAGTCGTCGTCGCGGTCGTCGGTGATGAGGTGCTGGAAGGCCTGCAGGTTCTTCAGCGACTCCCCGCGCGATACCCGCCACTCCCATTCCTTCTGGATGGAGGTGCGAAAACCCAACTCCAGCAACGTGTTGAAGTCGGAGTCCACCGCTTCGAGCACCTGCCCGAGCACACGGTCGACCTCGTCGGGGGTGACGGAGGCCAGCGCCATCCGGCCGACGAGGTAGATGTCGCCGACGTTGTCGAGAGTGTAGGCGACGCCGTAGAGCCTGCGATTGCGCTTGAGCAGGAACCGGTAGACGCCTTCGTGGTTCTCGTCGGGTTTCCGGCACACGAACGCCTCGACGCGCACCGAGTGCTCACCGATGGAAAGGATCGTGTTGGTCTTGAGCCTGCGCTCTCCCGGCAGCGCGACGACCAGCCCGGGCAGCCCGCCGGCCCCGCCGTCATGGTGGCTGTACTCCAGGTCGTGTTCCTTGAGCGTCTGCTCGATCAGGTCCTGCACCGCCGCTGCGCTCTGCGCCCTTCGCGCAAGCGGCTCATCGCCGCTCACTGGTGCACCATCCTTGTGTCGGTGATCTTGGATGGATTGCCGATGCACCCGAGGTGCCGCTGATCTATCGCCCTGCTCGCTCGACACATTCGATGTCCAGCATGAGTTCTGCGGAGGCCAG